>CAZEEG010000073.1:0-30116 GCA_964511065.1 uncultured Pirellulales bacterium
CTCTACAAGAGCGACTTGACGCGGGTCTTGTTCACGGCTAAAATCCCGCCCAAACTCCATAAGATATATGGAGTTGTGTTGACTGCGCAGCAGCGGGCCATTGAGGCAATTCGGCCCGGCGCGCTCTGCTCCGAGGTGGACGCGATCGCTCGCGACACGATTAAGGATGCCGGTTTTGAGAGATACTTTGGTCATGGATTAGGGCATGGCGTGGGCTTGGATATTCACGAAGCACCACGCCTGGCACCCAAGCAACAAGTGCCGCTCAAGGCCGGAATGATCGTGACCGTGGAGCCGGGCATCTATCTCCCCAGGCAATTTGGGGTTCGGATCGAAGACGATGTTCTGGTGACCAAGGACGGAGCCGAAGTTCTGACCTCGGTCCCCAAGAACTTGGAAGAAATGTTCGTCGGTTAGGTTATTTTGCATTGCATTGCATCGCTCGCCCGGGGGTTAGCCGTTGCTCGCGCTACCGGTCGAAGCGATATCAGGAGATACCATAATGGCCAGCATGGGGTCGAACTCGGGGGATATTTTCGACCATCGTAAGCTCCGCCGGCTGGTCCAGTTAATGCAAGAACACGACCTGACTGAGATCGACCTCCGCCAAGCCGATACGCGGCTGCGCATTCGCCGCGGACCTGAGCAGATTGCGCAGATTGTCGAAGCTACGGGGTTTGCGGCTGCTCCGGCACAGCAACTTGAACGCCCGCAGACGCCGCCCGCGGTGGAACCGCCGGCCGAGGTCGACGAGACCAATATCGTGACGATCCGGAGCCCCATGATCGGCACCTTCTATTCCACGCCCAAGCCGGACCAGCCTCCGTTTGTGAAAGTCGGCGACAAGGTAACGTCCACGACGACCGTCTGCATCGTCGAAGCGATGAAGGTCTTCAACGAGATTCCCGCGGAAGTCGCCGGCACGATCGTGGCGGTACTCGTGGAAAACGGTGAACCGGTCGAGTACAACCAGCCGCTGTTTCGGGTTGATACGAGCAAGTAGTACGGCCACGGCCTTCTGCCTGGCTGCTTCCCCGCGCGGCCTTTGGGCTGCGTAGACGGCTCGACGCTTTGCTTTCCTGGCGACGCTCCATGTACCAGCGCATTCTGATTGCCAATCGAGGCGAGATCGCTCTGCGGATTATTCGTGCCTGCCGCGAGATGGGCATTGAGACGGTCGCCGTTTATAGCGAGGCCGATCGCGATGCGCATTACCTGGATCTGGCCGACGAGAAGTACTGCATCGGTCCGCCTCGCCCCGGCGAAAGCTATCTGAAGCAAAGTCACGTGATCGCCGCGGCTGAAGTGGGCAACGTGCAGGCGGTCCATCCCGGCTATGGTTTCCTCGCCGAAAACGCCGATTTCGCCGACATGTGCCGCGATTGCCGGATCGACTTCATCGGCCCCACGCCCGAGGCCATGGCCCTGCTGGGCGACAAGAACAGCGCCCGCAAGCTCGCGCGCGAGGCCGGCGTCCCCGTGGTGCCGGGCAGCGAAGGACTCGTCACCGACGAGCGCGAGGCCCAGCGGATTGCGCACGAGATCGGTTTCCCGGTGTTGATCAAGGCATCGGCCGGCGGCGGCGGCCGCGGCATGCGGGTGGCCCTGAACGACCTCAAGCTGAAAACGGAACTGCAATCGGCTCAGGCCGAGGCCCAGGCGGCCTTCGGCAACCCGGCGGTCTATCTGGAGAAGTACATCCAGAATCCGCGGCACGTGGAGGTGCAGGTTCTTGCCGACAAGCATGGCAACGTGGTGCATCTGTACGAGCGCGACTGCACCGCGCAGCGGCGGCATCAAAAACTGATCGAGGAAAGCCCGGCCCACAACCTTCGCCCCGAAACGCGCCAGGCCCTGTGCGAGGCCGCGGTTCGCTTGGCCAAGGCCGCCAACTACACCAACGCCGGCACGGTGGAATTCATCGTCGACCGCGATCAGAACTTCTACTTCATCGAAGTCAACACCCGCATCCAGGTCGAGCATCCCGTTACCGAACTGGTCACCGGCATCGACCTCATCAAGTGGCAAATCCGCGTGGCGGCGGGCGAACCGCTAGGCTTTCGCCAGGAGGATATCGAACATCGCGGTTGCGCGATTGAGTGCCGCATCAACGCCGAAGATCCCGCCGACCACTTCCGCCCCAACCCCGGCAAGATCGAACAGCTCATTCCCCCGGGCGGATTCGGGGTACGCTTCGATTCACATGCCTACAGCGGCTACGTGGTTTCGCCATACTATGACTCGATGATCGGTAAGGTACTGGTGCATCAGCCAACCCGCGAAGAAGCCATCCGCACCATGTTGCGGGCGCTCGACGAGATGAAGGTGGTGGGCTTGAAAACCACGCAGCCGATCCTCAGAGATATCTTGAACCATTCCGCCTTTGTCGATGGACTGATCGACACCACCTGGGTCGAACGGACCTGGCAAAGCGGCTAGCCGCCCCGCACTGTGCAGTCCGTGCCCCGGCGCAAGCGGCCACGCCATGGCATAACACCCTGTGGCACGATTCTCTGTGAGCCGTGCACGGCTAGAATGAGTGTGCGTGCCACCGCTCCGCGAGGTCTGTCCGGTTTGCATGAACCGTCCGTGGCAACAGTCCCTCCAAAATAAGTTGGGGGGGCGCGATCGCCTCCGTCGCCCCGGAATCCCTCCATACGTATTCAGCAGGTCATCCCCACCATGCGTTTCACCAAGATGCACGGCGCCGGCAACGACTACGTCTACGTCAACTGCTTTGAGGAGACATTGCCGGGCGATCCAGCCGAATTGGCCCGGCTGATTTCCGACCGGCACTTTGGCGTGGGCGGTGATGGGATGATTCTGATCTGCCCCTCGGAAGCGGCCGACGCCCGCATGCGGATGTTCAACGCCGACGGTTCCGAGTCCGAAATGTGCGGCAACGGCATCCGCTGCGTGGCCAAGTACGTGTACGATCACGGTATCTGCGTCAACGATACGCTGAAGATCGAAACCGGCGCCGGCGTGCTCACCTTGAAGGTTTTCGCAACCGACGGCCGTGTGCAGCGCGTCCGCGTGGATATGGGCGAGCCGATCCTGGAAGCCGACCGCATCCCCACGCTGCTGCCCGGCCCCCAGGTGGTGAACCATCCCCTGGAGGGTAACCCCAACGCCCCCGAGAACGCGTGGTGGCAGCAGTGCGGGCTCGATCCGCGCATCACCTGCGTCTCGATGGGCAACCCCCACGCCATTCTCTATTGCCGCGATGTGGCCAGCGTGCCGCTGGAACGGGTGGGGCCGCAGTTCGAGAACGCTCCCGTGTTTCCCCGGCGGATCAACGTGCATTTTGTGCAGGTCCATCAACCGGACGAAGTCACCATGCGTACCTGGGAGCGGGGAACCGGCATCACCTTGGCCTGCGGAACCGGTGCCAGCGCCGTGGCGGTGGCCGGGGTGCTGACCGGCCGGACCGATCGCACCATCCTGGCCCACCTGCCCGGAGGCGACCTGGAACTCACTTGGGGCGAAGACAACCACGTCTCCATGACCGGGCCGGCCACCGAAGTCTTCTCCGGCCAGTGGCAGCCCCCGATGCCAGCATCGCGCTAGCATCGGCTGCCCCCCGTGCGTTTCCCTCGCGACCGCGCCGACCGGAGCATCACCGCGCCCGCTGCCGATAAACAACAGGAAGTTGACCTTCGCGCGCCGAGCCAGAATTGCTAGCAACGGCTCCCAGCGTGACCGCATTGGCATCGGAGGCCTGCCGAGAAATGAAAATCAAGCAGCCGTGGGTTCAGAAGCTGATCGGCTTTGCGGGGGCGAATGTCATCCGTACCTGGATGCAGACGCTCGATTATGCCGTGGCTTATTACGACCCGGCCATCGACCCGGCCCGCCCCGAGTTTGACGGCCAGAAGATTTACGTCTTCTGGCACGAGTACCTGCTGCTGCCGATTCACATGCGCGGCCACTGCCATTTCTCCATGCTGATCAGCAGGCACCGCGACGCCGAACTGCTGGCCCGGGCGGCCCGGCACCTGGGCTTTTCGTGCGTGCGCGGCTCGACCAACCGTGGCGGCGTGGCGGCCCTCCGCGAATTGGTGCGCAAGGGGCGGAACATGAACCTCGTCATCACGCCCGATGGCCCCCGCGGTCCGCGCCGCGTGATGGCCCAGGGTGCCGTCTACCTCGCCAGCCGATTGAACCTGCCGCTGGTGGCCATGGGCTTTGGATACGATCGCCCGTGGAGGGCGAAAAGCTGGGACCGTTTCGCCGTTCCGCGGCCATTTAGCCGGGCCAGGGCCGTGGTCAGCCCCCCGCTAACGATCCCGGCCGATCTCGACCGCGCCGGGATCGAACACTACCGGCAACAAACCGAGCAGCTTCTCAACCGCCTGACGCTGGAAGCCGAAAATTGGGCCGCCTCGGGTCTGCGCAAGCCGCAGGAACAACCGGCCCGCCGCGCCGGGGCCTACTACCTGCCAGGCCAACTGCGCCGCGCCGCCTGAAACGAGCCCTTCCGCAGCCTACGACGATGCCGCTTTGAGGCCCTGCCGCGCAATGTCTACCGAATCGTTAACAACACCCGGAAATACGGCTGTTAACAGGCCCGAGCCGTGCTAGTGAACCTGGCGGGAATCGTTCAAGCTGCCCTGCAGCCCATGCCGAACAAGACGACATGAACACGAAGCGCTCTACCTGTTGCTCTTGTTGTAGCCAAAGAACGGCTTTCGTTCTTGGGGTCGGAGGGCGTTCAGGGCGAGGGTGATCCCCATGCACAATTCGCACAAACCATCCCCAGGGTTGGAAGCCAGAGGCAAGGCTTCCAACCCTTTTTTGTTGCGTGGAAACACGGGAAAGAGCGATGGCACACAAGAAGCAACCCGCTAACTCCAAGGAGTCAGAGCAGGCATCCCCGTCACTGGAAACGGGAGTAAAGAATCTGCCAGTTGTCCTTGAGGCGATCCGCAAGAACCTGGACGGCCTGCAATACGGACAGGTCACCGCAATTATTCACGATGGCGTCGCCGTCCAAGTTGACCGCACGGAACGAACCCGGCTGGTCTAGGAGGATTGCGATGGGCACGAACCAAAAAACGGCACCGCTACCAACCCGCACTTTGCCGGGATCGGTAGAGGTGCCGCAATTCGTGGCAAGACTACAGGCGAGATCTGAATTAGCAGCTACAACAAACCGGCGTGCCGTTGAAACAGACGTAGCAGCATCCACCTTCTTTGCAGCAACAGGCCAAGGCGTCGCAGCAGGCATGCAGAATGCGGCAGGCCGCTTCGTCGCCGCTCAGGCAGGTGATACAGCACCCGTCCTTGGTGTACTCACACCTCGTCACACCGCAGGTGAGGTTGCACTGGCAGACGGTCACGCCATTGAGTGTGCAGCAGCAGGAGCACATGCCGCCGGCGAGCATCTTGCAGAGGTTCTGCAAAGTGGCGCAAGCGATGTCGTCGTCGCAACGGCAGTGAATCTTGAGGCCCCCATCGCACTTTTCGAACTCAATGTCGCACCGAGGCACGACACACCAATTCTGAGTGGGGGAGAACGTCGGGGCACCAGAAGGCCAAGTGGTGGAACCAGGCGAAACAGACCCCGACATCACGTTGCGTTCCATCAGGACAGCACTGGACATCAACACAACTCCTTTCGGTTGGCAGATGCCTCCGGCATGTCCAGTCGGCAACTCCGTTGCTCTGAGAGTATGGCCTCCCCTTGATGGGGTTGGCATAGACAGGCGGCTGCACGGATTTGTGCAGTTTGATTGACGCGGATTGTACTTCAAGGCCTGCTATCGTCAAGCGCAAGTTTCAAGAAAACTGCGCCAACCAAAGACACCCGCATCCAAACGACCATTCACGAAAGGCCCAGCATGTTCAACAACCGTTTGAACCGCGACGCTCAACAGCCTGAACAAGCCGCCCGGCCCAAGCCCGGCCCGACCGTTCCCAAGGGGTTTGTGGCCTTGCCGGAACAGTTCCATCAAGGCGCCGACATTCAGGGGCAGCTGTACCGCCAGGCCTACGAACAGGCCTGCCGCCAGGCGCGAGAGAAGCTCCTGAACCTCCTTCGCTCGCGGGCCAGAATGCTGAATGACGACTCCTTTAGGTAAAGCGGCAGGCCTGCATCCGCTGCTGCGTGACCAGCCGGTGGAACCGGCCCTAGTACGCCTGTGAGTGTGTTTGGTCAGAGAGGTGCAAGTCCTCTTCAGGTAGACGCTCTGCGGCCTGTATCTGAAAGTAACTGCGTCCTGGTGACAGGTGGTGGGGAGCAACTGGAAGAGAATGACCAGTCCGTAATCAAGTGAACTCGATTCGGTCGGGCTGTCTGGCGAGCCTGCTAGGGAAACGGTGAAGCCCAGACCCTTTGGGGAAGCCCAGGACGCTGATGGATAGCGTGCTAAAGCGATCCTGGGAGCAGTCAGGTGGTTGGAGACGGAATGGTCGGAAGGCCAAACACACTAAGCAGGGAGACCTGTTCGATTCTTAGGGTGGTGTTCATGTGCCGGACTCCCACACGGAGCCGACCGGTACGAAGAGCCAGTCGAACAGGAGCCAGAGCGTCCACAGGATCGTTGAGGCCGGGCAATGCCGGCGGAGCAATGGGACGCAGGGAGTTGGATGAGATGCGAGACGGACCGAAGCGATGGACGACCCAGGGCGATTGCGCCATGCTGGGCAATCTGGCATGATTGGGAGTTCGATTTCTGCCGCCGGCTGGGACGAGGATTACCTCGAACAAGTCTTGCTCGGATAACGAATTATGGTGCAATCGCCCTGCAGGTGGCCGTAGGTGTCCTTGGCTAGGCTTGCCGCTTGTCGTTGAACCCATTCTTCATGAAGCAGCATGCGCCGCTTGTGTCGCCGGTCGGCTTAGAGGGTTAGGCTTCTCGACCGATACCAGCAGGCCGGACACTCGTACGACATTCCGATGATTCGCCTGCTCAACTGGAAAACGCTCGAGACAACCCGCGACCTTCCCTGGCGTGGGCAAAAATCGGCTTTGTCTTCGATATCCACGCCCGCGAGCCCGGCCAGTATTCTGTTCGGTAGCCGTGAACCGTGCCGTCACCGTCGATCGCGCTCCAGGCTTTGCCCGCTGGACAGCCTGGAAGTCCTTGCACCAGATGAGCCGCGTTTCAGAAAGCGAAGACAGAGTTTGCGTCAGCGAATCGGTGCCAGCGTCAATTCCTCCGGTTCCAGTCGGAGCATATGTACGCTGATCCACGGGGAACCGAGACTGGTAAAACGGATCAGCAGCTTCAGGTCCGGGTCGTAATGCGGCGAGGCGTTGAGGCCGGTATTGATCCGGTCCGGCTTGTCGCCCTCGTAGGGAGCTGAATACCACTTCCGTTCGGCGACCTTGTAGAAGTACATCGTTTCCTCGTTGCCCCCCTTTTCGCCGAAGATCAGCATGGCCGCATCCATCTCGGGGATGTACGTCGAATCGCCCGTCATTGCAGGAGGCAACGGCCCCGCCGGCTCTTCCTGGCTCCAGGTCTTCGTCTCGAAATCGAATGTCCAAACCTGCATTGCCTTGGCTGCAAAATAGAGGATGCGATCGCGGCGCGAGTCGTAGCACAGGTGATGGTATTCGTGGTGCTCCGGTCCGCCGGTGGCAACGATATCCCACTTGCCTCCTTTCACGTCGGGCTTGGCCAGCGTTCCCGTGCTGTAACCGTAAAGTCCGTGGGGCGTCGATACGAACGACACCTGCGTAGCCACGCCGTACTTGCCCGGGCATTCGCCGATCTTCGTTACAAACATGTGATGCCGCGGATCGTAAACGTCGCCGACGTAGGTAAGGTACATGCCGCTGACGGCATCGAACCCATACGACTTTCGCGCGTGCGTGGGAAGCAGCGACCAGCCGGAAAGGCTCACGCCGGGCGGGCCGCTCACCATCCCGTGCAGCCAGATCGGATTGTAGTTGGTGGGTTGAGCCATGCTCCGCCAGTGATTGGCAAGCACTCGGTATTCACTGATCTCGGCCCCGGCGTAGGCGCTGTGTCCGCCTCCCCACGCGATCCCGGTCTTCGATCTTGGATCATAAGCGTAGTGGCCCCACTCGCGGTGGGGCGAACGAGTTGGCCCTTGGCGCTTGATCCAGGTGTTGGCGGGCAGGGCGGCCAGTTCCTTAGCACCGGTTGCCGGATCGCCCGGCGCGTTCTCGCCCGCTTCCCATTCGTGCGGAAGGAGGGTCGAATTTCGAATGCTCTTGCAATGGTAGGCCGATTCCGGGGCGAACACTTCGGGCTGAAGTTTCTGAGCCCTCGACAGGTCGAGCTTGAGCAGCCATGTGTGGATGGTCTTGTTATTGCGATCGTTGGGATACCCCGCCAGCAGCACGGCATTCCGGTGCGGAAGATGGACCGCGGAGGCATAAACCGTGTTTTCCGGGAGGGCGAGGCCGGCCGCCGGCGGCGATTCAGCCTGGTTACCCCCCATTGCGGAATTGCCGGTCCCGAGCAGCGTCCATTCGTTCTTCGCGACGCTGTAGGCCCACACGTCGGCGAGCCGATTCCAGCCGCCGGCGTAACCTCCCGCCATCAGAATCACCTTCGCCTCGGGAACGTAGACCATTGCCTGGCTGGCTCGGGCGCGCGGCTTAACGGGCGGATGGACCTCGGACCAGGTCCTTGTCTGGCAATCGTAAATCCATGTGTCGTCAAGGCAGCGCGCGAGATCGTCGCCGCCGAACAGCACGATCTTCCGCTCGTCGGAGTCGTAAGCCATGCCGGGCAGAATGCGTCCGGAAGGTTGCGATCCCAGCGGCTGCGGAAGCGAACTCCATTGCTTGGACGCTTCAGAGAATGTCCACGTTCCACAATGGGCCGGATGCCAGCGCCTCGCTTCAGTCACCTTGCCGGCATCATCCGCGGTGAGACATCGGCAGCGCGCGGCAGCTTCATCGTAGATCCAGTCGCCCGGCTTGACTGGCTCGCGCTCCTTGCTGACACGGCCCCACGTCCCGCCACCCCCGAATGCGACCGCCTCCCGGTTATGCCCGTCGTAGACGAGCGTCCCCCAGATGGGAAGCCGCAATCCGTCGCGGTCCGGGGCGCGGTTGAAATCCGCCGAGCGATCGCTCATCGAAAGGTCGCTGGCGAGCGGCTCCCAGTTGCCATCTTCGGGATTCATCAGCCAGCCGGAGACGGGCTGCTTGATCCGCGAATGGCTCCATTCCTCCTTGAGGTACAGAATCCGCTTCAATCCCGGTAGCCAACAATATGCCCGCGGACTGATATGCGGATAGCGATCGGGGACGATTCCATCGGGGGACGACCCGCTTCGCCGTACCCAGTCCGGTTTGTCGAGTGAGAACTCCCAGAAGTCGGCTTCGATTCTGCTGAACGTCGGCACAATGACGGCCTTTTCCATGCCTGGTACCCACACCAGGCCGTATCCGATCAAGTTGGGATAGTGCGCATCTTGTGGGGGCATGAAGGTCCCCTCGCCAATCGGCGTCCAGCGATTGACGGGCAGTTCCGCCCCGGCAGTCGCACACACCATTGCAGCCCAGACCATGGGGCCGATTACCCGCCAAACCAACTCGGAAGCTTGCCGTCGCATGGTGGGCTCCTTCAGCAAGGGTTCGCAGCGCGACTAGCCTGATCCCTGCGGCTCTGCTGTCGCGGACACCATGGTACCCAGAATGGGCGAGAATCTCACCACGCGGCGCTAAGAGCAACCTAAAAAGAGTGCAAAGGGCGCCCCGCCGAGCGGGCCCCGGCAATCGCGTCCTCGACGCACGCGGCGGCGTCCATCCTTCAGGGCGTCTGCCACCCGGTGCTTCCGTATCAGCGCCCAGCCCCGGTTGCTGATTCAAGTTACTGACACCTGCGCAGTTTATGTCCGCTCACTTTTGTGCTGGCCCACCGAAATGCGGCCAACTGCGCCAAAAATGGAAGACTTCCGGCGTCGATCGTTCGAAGACCGGACATTGGCGCACAATTGTTAGCAACGCCTGGCCGTTTGCCGCGCGGAAGTACCATCGGCTCCTACGGTTGCCCAAAACCAGCGCCAGTCGGCTATTCAGTTACGAACCTGCCGCCGCGCCCTTTCGCAGCGTGAATAACATCTGGGCAGTCGGGGCAAATGCTAACCGCAGGAAATCGAATGCCGCTGCCGCCGCAGTGATGGGAGCGTTCAACGGATGCTGATGCATGGGCCGAGCCCGGTCGATGCGGATAATCCGATGCCGCGCAAGCACTCCGAGGATACTGGCCGCCCATTGCGGTGCACCTTGCGTGTACTTGAAACCCGTCACCTCCAGGCCGCATTCCTGGCTCAAGCGGACAAAGTTATCGTGCGAGAACAGGACAAAGTGCCTGGGGCAATGAAAGCCGCCCCAGTTGTGATGACGAAACAACCGTTGATCGAGCGTACGTATGTTGGGTGTTTTGATGAGGACCCGGCCGTTGTTCGTCAACAGGTCCCGAACACGGCGCAGAACACTCCCGGGATCCGCCACATGCTCGATCAAGTTGAGCATCAAGATGAGGTCAAAGCGGCGATCGGTCGCAAAATCTTCGATCCGACAACAATGGTAGACATGTCCCCTTGATCGTGCGGAACCGCAGGCCTTGGGGTCCATATCGATCACATGTGTTTCCGCCACGCGGTTGGAGGCGGACTGCAGCTCGGACAACAACCACCCGTCCCCGCCGCCGATATCGAGCGCTGCTACCTGTTCCGCATCGATTTGAGCGAGGACTTCGTTGAAAAGCCGGCGGTCCAGATATTGTTTGACCCGCCGCAGGATCGACTTGGGCTTGGTCTGGGCAGCATACGAGTAATAATTCTCCGGATAGATCACGCCTAGTTGATCGACGGGTGGAGAATTGAGGAATACACCACCACAATCGTGGCATTGGTCATAGCGATAGGTCTGGTCTGTGGAGTAATATTCCACATCGCGTGCATTGGCGAAATGTACCGTTGAAGTGGAACCACAGATCGGGCAGATTGCGCGGGCAATATCATCCATGAGTCGTCAATCGTTGAAATGCCTGGGTATAGCTGGTGCGGGCGTGCCTGAGTGCCTCGGCGGCCGATGTCGCTTCGAGGAATCGTTCCATTTCGCCTAATCGCGTATAGGAGATGCTTGGATCCCAGTGGTGCAGGAGGTGCCGGTTGAAGCCGGCACTGCCGAGGGTCAGCGACAACCAGCCGGGCGCAAAGATTCGTGTCACCGCCCCGTGGGGCGTATGGCGAAAGTCGGCCGATGCGTCTGCGTGTTCGGAGCGATGTTCGAGTATCTGCCGCAGGGCAACCGCGGCAGGAAAAATAGAGGCAACTGCAAAGAACCACGCGGCAGCAGCGGCATACCAGCCGAGGACCAGCGCCACGGCAATCGGCACACAATGAAGCAGGCCGCCCCAGGCCAGCCAGAGAATGGCCTTTGCCGTACCGACACGTTGATGGGAGCTTGCCGTCCGTGAACGGCGGAGGTTACCGAGCAGAACCCTGATCGGGTAGACGCAGAGCAGCGCTGAAAGGACCATGCTGCGCGTGGGAGCCTGATGGTAGCTAATCTCGGTGTCTTCTGGCTCGCCCAGGTGTTTGTGATGCTCCCAATGCAGAGCACGGTATTCGTCGACTTGCCGGCCGAATGGGCCCAGCAACAGGGCATTGGCGAGGAAGTCGTTCAATTGCCGGTTTTTGGCCAAGTTAAAATGTACGGCTTCGTGACCAAAATTGGAAACAGATGCCAGCCACAAACCTAGCCACAGAGCGAAGCACGGCACGAGCGCCCAGCCGACTGCGGCCGGAAGCGTAGCGCAAATCCACCCGTGCAGAGCGTAGCCCAGGGCAATGAAAGCGAACCGCAAACCGATATCGCACCAGACGATGGCGTAACGTGGCTTCAGTTGACGCCGAAAGTCGATCCAGGATTGACCATCGGAATTGATGAGCGTGCGCAGGTTTAGCGAGTTCTTTGACCGCGTTTCGTTATACCGCGTCTCGTTACGCTGCGATCGACATCGAAGCGTTGAATCAGGTGCCGTCTGGACACTCATCTGGCAATTCCCATAGCAATGTTCAAGTCTGAACGGTGCTGACCGCACACGATCAGTATCTCTAGGATGTTTTCCGGCGAAGTTGGGCCATCACAGCGTACTGACCGCCAAGTGGCAACCAATGGCACCAGCGCTCGGCGCGCCGTGCCCATTCCCACCGCGGCGGCAGAAACATCAGGAATGAGGTGGAAACGACGGAGAACCCTGCGTTGAGCAATAGCTGCCGCGTGACGCGGGGAGTAAGCAAACAGGCGTCCCGGTCGATGGGCGTGTGTCTGACCACCCACTGCGTGACCGGATGCCAGGGATTGTGCTCGAAGATCACCAGCCGGCCATGAGGAGCCAAGACTCTAGCCGCTTCGGTGAGAAATGCAACGCGTTCCTCAGCGGCAACGTGATGCAGTACGGCGCTGGCGAAAATAAGGTCAAACGTAGCGTTGGCGTACGGCAGTTTTCCGCCTTCGATGAGACGAAGACGCGGGGCGACGGCGGGTAAACGCCGTGTTGCCTCGGCAAGCATACCGCCAGATACATCGCAGCCATGGAGATTGGCCTGGCACCCCGCCTGAATAAGGCCGTTTGTGAAAACTCCGATCCCACAACCATAGTCCAACCAGCGTTGCCCACATTCCGAACCATTGGCGCGGCGAATAGCGCGCAAGAGCCAGGCTACCTTGACGGCAATGAAGTCGTCGGCGGACTTCCCGACCATCCTTTTGAGTGGATGGCCCATGCCGGCGTCGTAATGGTCGGAGTACTGATCGAATTCAGCGGGCGCTGAACTTCGAGATTCGGCTGTGCAGCACGACATGGGAATCGCGCACGGATGGTGCTGGGTCATTCATCACGCCTTTACTCGTAGACACTTCTTGCAGCAAATAGACAGGCCTGTTCTTGGATTGCTCATACGTCCGCCCGACGTACTCGCCCAAAATAGCAAGCCCGAGCAGATTGGCGGCCCCGAAGGCGGTTATTATCAATACCAGTCCCGTGGTCCCCATGGAGGCTGAGCCGTTAGAGGGTGCCATAGCAGCAAGCGCGCACCAGGCGAGACAGACTGCCGAGAGGATCAGGGCGAAGTAATAGGGCAACCGCAGCGGCATCCGACTGAAGGAAAATACGGCATCTGCGGCAAGTGATACCATCTTTCGCAACGGGTACTTGGTTACGCCGCTGGCCCGCGCGGGACGATCAAAGGCGACTTCCGCACTCGGAAAGCCGATCCAGCCGACCATTCCCCGCAAGAAGCGATGTTGCTCCTTAAGCTGCAGGAGAGCGCTTAGCGCGCGGCGGCTCATCAGCCGAAAATCGCCGGTGTCAGGCCGTACATGTTTCGCCCCGAGATAGGACATGAACTGATAAAATGCTTTGGCCGTGGACCGCTTGAATAGCGATTCTCCAATTCGCTGCTTCCGGACAGCGTATACGACGTCGGCTCCCATCCGCCACTTTTCGACCAACTGGAGTACAACCTCGGGCGGATCCTGCAGGTCGGCGTCCATGCATACCACCGCATTGCCGTTGGCCAATTCATAACCGCAGGTGAGGGCCGCTTGGTGTCCAAAGTTACGGGCCAATTTCGCCCCCAGCACGCGCTTGTCGCGCGCTGCAAAGTCGCAGATCTGCCGCCAGGTACTATCACGACTTCCATCGTCGACGAGAATCAGCTCAACGAGGTAATCACGCTGCAATTGGTCAGCCAACTCCACCAGGCGGGATTGCAAGGTGGGGAAAACGTCTTCTTCGTTATAGCAGGGGATAACAATCGACAGTACGAGTGCGGGCGAATCGTGGAGGCCATCAGCAGCGGATGTCTCGCGATTCCGGCAGGAAGCCACATCCTGCGACTGGCCGGAGCTAAACTGCGAAAAGCTGATGCTCACTGCGATAGCCTCCTTGCGTCGTAGCTACATGCTGTGCTACGGAATGAACGGGTTTTGATTGTCGCGCGGGCGAATGTCCGGTTATCAATCGGTCGGTGAGGACAATCTCATGGGTTTCAGTATCTTTTGTGGCTTTGCCGCCGACTGGCGTGAAAGGCACCAGGCATTCGCTGCGCAAGTGTCAACAACGAACCTGCGTCGAGGCGCCGAATCAGTATGGCCACTCCAATCACTATCATTTCAACAGAACGAAGCGCACCCCGTGCGAAGACTGGTGTCACTTCTGAGCGGTTGAGGTTACAAGGCACTTTGGATCGACGAAAACGCTCGGATCGCGTGACGTTCGCTGGTAGGCCCGGTCACGAATGACACGCAGTACGACATCGCCATCGGAAAACGTGTAGGTCCAGGCTTCCGTAGCGGAGTCAATGTCGTGGATCGTTGCCGGTGTTCCCAACAACTCTTGCAGCTCGCTACGTTTCATAGCTACCGGGTTCATTTTCGTATTTGGTTGGATGCAGGTCTGGTGGGCGCGATCAAGGAACACCACTTTACTGGGGGACGACGATTGAATCGCGCCCGCGTCGCAACCCAATACCGCCAACAGGGCGGCCACTATCAGCAGCGAACCGTTCCGCATCAACTGCGGCTTTCGTATATTCATTGATGACTGCTCCCTCATCACACGCTATCCATTAATGAGTGTTGCGCCGCAGTGGCCGGCTGCTGCATTTCGGCGCCGCACACATTCTGTTTGTCAGCACGCTCCGCAGCAGTTCGGCGGGATGGCATGAAATAAAGCACATAGTAGCTGCGCAGGTGTCCACAGGCAGGCGCGTTCGATTGTCGGCGACTGCGGGCATGCGAACTGTCATCGCGAGCCTGCCTGCAGTTGGCGTACATATGCATTCTGATAGGTAGCGCAGCCGTGTACGCATTGCCTGAACTCTTCGCACAGGTGCGGTTCTTGCCGTGCGAGGTTACGTTCTTCGCCGGGATCAAGAACCAAATCGAACAACTCCTCGTTGCCGGACCCAAGGTAGTAATGATATTTGTATCGGCCGCGCCGCAGCCCGAGGGTGGCACGCCGCCCTAACGAAAAGAAAAAGGCGGCAGAATCTTCGTCACTCCGCAGCAGGTTACGGCCTTGCCAGGCCGACGGAACGGGGTATCCTAACAGTTCCAGCACCGTAACCGGCACGTCGATCTGTTGTCGAGGAACATCGATCACGCGGGGATAGTTAGCCAAAGAAGGGTGCAGCAGCAACATCGGCACATGCATCGTGCAGTCGTATGCACCGATACCGTGAATTTTGACGCCGTGTTCTCCGAACGCTTCACCGTGATCGGCGGTGATTATCACGAGAGTTGTCTCGAGCAGACCGCGTGTCTCCAGCCCCTCGATGACTTGCGCGATTTGCTGGTCGGCGGCATGAATCGCATTCAAGTAGCGGTTATATGTGGGATCACCCTCAATAAACTCGACTTCCTGTTGAGGGCCTACGTATGGATGATGCGTTTCGATGGTAAACGCCAGGGCGAAGAATGGCCGATCCTGATCCTGATCGATCCAATCAAACAGTGAGGCATACATCGTCGCATCGGGCACACCCCAAGAGTTGACGTAGGGGCCCGGCAGCGTCTCGGCATCGGTAATCGCAGCCTGGCCGCTGCGCGAGAAGTACCGGTCGCGGTGCATGTAGCTCCAGTAACCACTGTGAAAGTAGCCGGTCCGAAATCCATGGTCCTGCAAAACTTCGTTGATGAGTGGGACCTGGAGGTCGGGTGATTGCCTGATAATCGTGCTATAACGCACCGCAGGGCAAATGCCTGTGGTCAAGGCCATCAGGCTTTTGCTGCTGTTAGCGCAATGGACATAGTAGTTCTTGACCAGGACGGCATTGTCGCTGCGCGCGAGCCGGTCAAGATTCGGAGTGGTGCGGTGCGGAGACCCGTACAGGCTGCAATGTTTGGCTCCGACGGACTCCATGACGATCATGAGGACGTTCTTCGGCCGGGTGTCGCCGGGTGGCGGTTGCCACGAGGCACCTGCATCATCTTGGCTGAGTATCTGACGACCGAGATCGAGTTGCGAGCGATCGATGCCATCGAGGGGACTGTCGGCCAATGCTTCCAGGCAGGAGAGCGCCAGCACGCGGTGTGGATTGTCAGCAAGCCTCCTTTCCCAGCGATTGATGTCGGTCCAATTCGCGCGGACGTATGTAACCGGAACAGTGGCCAGAATGATGGCGATCCCGGCGAACCCAGTCAGATAGATTGGTCTGATCCGATCGACAAAAGTGAAAACCCTGAATTCCCGAATGGCGAGTGGCATCGCAAGTATCAGGGCTGCTACGACGGCAAAGCCAGCAAATATATCCAGGGACACGGCGCCTTTTGCAGAGGAAGCGATGATGGTCGTGTCCGCCATGGAGAGGAGATGCAGGGAGGGATATTCCGTGATCGCTGAAAACACGGCGCCGCTGGCAATGGCGACGAAAGCAAGGATCACGTAGGCGGCAGTCACCGCTGAAAAGGTCAGAGGCGCCACTCGACCGCCTCGCCGGGCAAATCCCAGTGCCGCTCCAAGAACCACTGCCAACAGCACTGCCAACAGTACATCTTCGGCAACGACCAGCACGGTCAGGCCGGCCCAGCGTGCGATTTCGTGCATGCTGGTGCCTGTCAGCGGTACAAGCACTGCTTTGCTTATCACGACTGTGACAATCAACACTGCCGATAAGCCACATACCAGGGATCGTGCGGATACATGATCCATGTCGGCTCGGCGGCTGTCCTGTGGCGTCATCATACGTCACTTGTTTGAAAATGAGGGCGCGACCGGGGGGCAGGCAGAGTGCCCCATAACCAAGGACAAGGTTTAGTAATTGAACCAATAGCGCCCGAGAAATCGGGACGGTTGCGGCGGATCTAAGGGAAGGTTGGCAGTCGCATGCTTCTGCAGCATGAGCGTCACCTGCTGGGGCTCGCCAGCAACAAACAGCCGATGTTGTCCGGCAGACAAGAAAGATGGCTTATCAAAGGGTTTGCCGTCGACGCATAGGTTTTCGGCGTCGGTCTGGTAAATACCATCAAACCAAAGTTCAAACTCAACCACTTGCCGGCCCACCAGGTGGTCGCCCGAGGTATACCCGGGGACCCGAATCGGCCCCCACAGACTTACAAAGTGCGATCGCAACTGCTCCAGTTCCGGCTTCGGGATCCACGCCGTTCGGTAGGTGTCCAAGAACAACTGACAGCGATGTGCCTTGAGGGCCGGGATCAGTGGGGGGAGTTTCCCTTGCTCCATGCGTTCAATTTCCCGCCACCAGAGAACCCAGTGAAATGGGTATGCATCCGGACGATTGACGAGGGTGCCGGCGCCGTCGAATACCGTGTCGCCCGGCGCTGTCAATTGCTCGGCGACCTGCAGTACGCGATGCTGGTCTTCGTTCGTTGGCGTGGCAAACTTCGCCATGCGAGCGACCGGAAATGCCGCGAAGACGATGACGCCGGATAAGAAAAGCGAGTTGTGTCGCTGAAGGATGGCGAACCACTCCGCTCGTGCGATCATTCCGCCAACCATCACCACGAGCGGCGGCAATACACCCAGGAAATAGTAGTGGAATGTGCTGGGTTGCAACCAAAATGAGACCAGCATGGCAGCAGTCAACCCAACCAGGAAAACCTCGCGGCGACTGCGGCACTGCCACGATCGAGCAAACTGCCAGACGCTGAATAGAAAGAGGAGCGCCAAGGCAGGATCGCGACGCAACACGTCGATCAACGTATACAGCCTCGTGTGCGCGTACGGATCTTCGCCGAGGGCTCTTGCCGCATCGAGGAAATTGTATTCAACCATGTGCCATAGGGAGTGGGTCGCCAGGCAATAGGCCAACACCGGCAGCAGGGGGAGCGTAGCGCCGGCCAAAGCGATCCAAATGTCTCGGGCTCGCCATTGACGGTCAGGTCCGCCCAGCAGTATCAGCACTCCAACCGGTACTGAATGGAAGATTACTTTTTGGTTGGACCAGAAGGCGGTCCCCAGCAGCAGGCCGATGAGCAGGAGACGACGTTTCGGAAATTTAGCCGGTGGCGCGACCGCCAGGCAAACGGCCCCGAGCCATAGCGGTAGTGCCAGGCCGTCGGTGCGGACGGTCGTACTCCACTCCCAGAGTGTGGAGTTCAGCGCATAGAGACAAACGGTTACTTGAGCTGCCAGGGGACCGAATACGTGGGTCGCGATCCGGCCTGTCAGATAGCAGCAGGCTACCGCGGAAGCCAACGCCAGAGTGCGGGCAAGCTGTAGCAGAGTGACGGAATCATTGCTGAAGTAATTCAGCAGGCTCAGCAACCAGAAGGCGTAGGGGGGATGATTGGAATTGAAGTCGCGGAATTGCACCGCACCATGATGAATGAGCCATCCCTGATGCACATTGTCAAATTCATCCGCGTTGTAGAATCGGGTATATGTAACCCAAAGCTTCGATGAGCCCCAGAGGACAATGCTGATCCAGAACAGAATTTGCACTGCTCGCGTGGACCGGGCCGTGCGATGAGTTGGGATGTGCAAAGCCGGCGATGGATCGGATTGCAGACCGGCTGGCTGCATTCGGAACTCGTTCCATCGCCACCGTAGCGGAGCCGAAGTTCCAGCACTTCGCTGTTCTGTTCCCGTTGAGGTAACGGACATTTCGTCGGCATCCTTGCGCGAAGAAAAGGGCGAACACGCGCCGTTGTAATACGTCGGAATCTCGGCGTGCAATACCGAAATAGCCCGAAAGGGCGGCCTGCCAACTAGGGGGCTCGTTTGGAGGCGAAACGCAATGTGCAGCCAGGAGGAATGGAGGCTATAGGGGGACGGCGTGAGATGGGAGGTGAGATCGGGGTGTTTTGTCCGTATTTGCGATCGTGGAAGGATCGTTTAGGGCGAGCTACAGGAAAAATAGGAGGAATAAGCAGATGAGGGAGTCGCAAACCGGAGGCCGCGCCCGTTGGTTAGACACGGATGAAGTCCTCAGCAGTTTATCGCGGGCGCCGGCATTCCCGGCGGCGCCGAGCGCCTCGTCGCTCCATGGTTCAGGAATGTGGATGCCGTCTGCTGCTGCGGCTTATGTCGCTACCTGGGCACAACGCAGCGTGAGCCAACGATATTCTGTGAACCGCTACGAAAATGGGGGCCAGCCGAGCTGGCCGCCGGGTATTCATTTTTCCACAACGGTCGGCACGACCGTAGGCGTGGATACCGGTCCGCTGAAAGCCAATGCGCTCCCCGAACAACATCGTGCGCCGCAACAAGAGGCGAAGATTGCCAGGTGAAACGCACGCGATGGATGCGGAAAGAAGGCCTGGTTGCCGAGGATGAACAGCCCAGCACGGAATAACGGAATATCTGCGGCGGTTCGACGACCGTCGCTCGAAGCAGGCCGTGCAGCGTTCGCTCAGCGTCTCAGCATTTGGTTCTTGAAGCCGGCCTTGGCAATTTCGGCCACTGCTGCCGACCGGCGCGATGCCCCGCCGCCTGACGGATTGCCCCCCGCGGTTAAACGCATTGCTTGGCTCAGAAACCAATCCTTCAACGGGCCGTCTTGGGCAGAAGTTCGCCGCTCATTTTGAGCAGGGCATCAAGCATCTTGACGGAGGCCTGCGGCTCCAGGTAATTGGTGCCAGGCCAGGTTTCATAGCCGCCCAGCTCAAAATGCCGTGGCGTCGGCAGATAGCCCATGTAGCCATGTGCGAGCGAAACCATGAACGAATTGGGGGCCGGGCTGCGGCGCTTGAACTCCAGGCCGATCTCAGCGAATGTTTCGCACGGACTGGTCCCGATGATGATGTCTCCGATCCGCAGCACTTGCACCGGCACATACGCCGGCCCCTTGGCTTCGGCTAACACTTGAACGCGGCCGGAGTAACTGAGCCGCTGCACCCATTCACGCTCCGTGGCAAACTTGGCCCCCACTGGGATGTCGCCGCCGGGCACCCTCGGCGCTTGGGCCTCCACGGTCTTTGCCCATTCCAACAGTTCCGGCTCGATCTTCCGCCAGTCGAGTTGCAGTTCCTGCGAGCGGGCCGCCAGCGTCACCTGAGCCTGCCACGATTCGATCTGGCCGAGCGTCTTGTGAACCTTGCCGGCCACTTCCTCGGCCACCTCGCGCATTCGCTGGTACGGCATCCGGCTGCTGCGTGGATTGCGCCGGTCGATGTTGTTGATATCGCCGCTGGTGCCATTGGCCAACAGGGCGACAAACGGCGGGTCGGCATCCTCTTGGGACAACCGGCGCTTCAACGTCTCGCAGAACATCCCGTAATAGTCGGACGAAACATGCTTGGGGCCGGTGCCGCCGACATAATGCAACGAGTACGCGCAGTATGCCGAAATCAGTCGTCCACCCGGTTCACGTACCGCGATGATTGAAACCGTTGGATCAATCGGCCCGGCCGGCTCGACCAGATCGGGGCTGCGGACCGGCGGGTTGGTCCTTACTTTTTCGAACTCACCGAATGGGTTGGCGGGCACGCTCCCTTCGCGCATCACCCAGCGGCGATTGTGGACCTGCTCGGGTACATCCACTTGGGCAAAGGCCACCTCGGCTGGCCGCAGCAGGTTCAATGCGCGACGAACGCCGTCGGCAATTCGGCGGGCGACAAACCGCTGGTAATCGTCCAGCTCCTGCTCGTTGGAGTAACGATTCTGGCCCAGGACCGTGCCAGCGGAGTGCGTATGGGTAGCCGAGATCAGCACGTTCTGCGGCGGGATGCCGGTTTCCTCTTTAATCAGTCGCCTTGCTTCGATGCAAACACTGCGATGCAAGCCGAGCAGATCGCAGACCACCAGCGCCAGCCGGGTCTGGCCATCGTCCAACACCAGGCAGCGGGCATGCAATTCATCGTGGATATGCTCGGCCGGGTAAGGAGCAAATCCGCCCACGATCAGCGTCCCCAGCGGGGGGGTGATGTTGCTGGTCGCTGCGCCGGCCTTCAACACCGGTTCATCCGCCACCGCGAGACTGGCGAATCCAAGTGAAACGACCGCGAGGCAAATGCCCGTCAGTGTGGAGTAACGTGGAGGGTTCATGGCCATCGTGCTTAACGCTTTGGATACGAATGGGCGAGGGACGCGTGTCGAAGACGATTGGTTCCTGTTGGAGGAATCGCTTCATTGCCGCCAGGGAGTTCTCCACGGGTTTCTTCGCGGGAAACTTTCGCTTCGGCCGCAAGGTCCGTCCGCTGGAGCCAGAACTGGACTGGCGCCGTGTGTGCTACCGTACCAAGCGAACACGCTCTCTGCCAGTCGCCAGCTCTGGGTGCTCGCAAGCCGAAGGGCGGTGCAGCAGTGGCGCCCAGGAAGTGGCCAGGCCATAAGTGACTCCTCCCGTCCGCCATGTGAGCCGGAAACGGCGTGGCATTTGGCAAAACGCCTGGGACGTGCTCGCCAGTCACCGCCCACTGATTTTCGGAAATGGCCGTCTAACGATCACCTTGCCCGGTGCGTGTCAGGCGGAACGTTCCACCGTGGCCGGCATCGTAGGTGGAGCCTTCCATGGTTCGCCCGGTGATATGTGCCCAATATCGAGCGTCACGGTCCGTCGTGATCAATAAGTAATGGCCCAGCACCAGGCCTGTGAAGCTTTGCTGATAGCGGCCGGAGGAATCGCTTCGTGTGAGCGAGCCACTGATTTGACGGCCCTTGTGTTGCTCCACTTCCAGCAGCAGGTTGTATTCCCGATTCGGGGCACTGCTTTGGGTTCCCTCCCAAATGCTTCCTGCCAGATCAGGTATTGCTGTGTCATTTTGCAGGCGGAGGTCGAACGTGCCGGTATGGCCGCCACCGGTCAACTCTCCCTGCATGCGACCGCCGCGAATGCGGCCATCATAGGCCACTCCCGAACGCTCCCAGAGAAACCGGTCATTGACCAGTCGCCCAGTACAGGCGATTCCCTCGAGGCCGCGGTCGAGCGCGAAATACAAGGTGGCCTCGATTTGTTTGCGGCCGGCGCGGTCGATGCTCAACACCACTTGGGACGTGCCGTGTCCGTGCTGATGCGTTCCCACCCAAAGCTGGCCGGCCGCGAGCGGTAGCGACGTCGCGTTAGGAACGGCCGATAATGTATCGGAACCTTTGCCATCGGAACTGGGCTGGGCTGGCTGAGGGTCTGACTGCGAGTCCGCCCCCGTTAGGCCCAACCAGCCCATCAGCAGCAGGGCCAACGCGGTCAGCCCGATCGTCCATAGGGGGCTCCATCGCTTGGAGGTAGCGGCCGGTGAGGGGGGCGATTGCCATTGCGGTGATGGGTTAGCGGCAAACGCTTGTTCGACTTCGTGCAGCGATGGCCGCACTCCAGGAGCTTTCGCGAGCATCCGCATGCAGAGTTGCTCCAACTCGGCCGGAATATCCGGCCGCGCGGAGGAGACCGGAGGCGGATCGTCGTGCAGCACCTGCGAAATCGTCCGATGCAGATTGCCTCGGAATGGTACGCGGCCCGTCAGCGTTTCGTACAAGATTACGCCCAGGCCATAGATGTCGGTGTGGGGGCCAACTTCACCGACCGATTCCGATAGTTGCTCCGGCGCCATGTAGGCGGGCGAACCGATGCGATCGCCAGGCTGGGTGAGCCGCGCATCATTTGCCGCTGGTTGCAGGGCCAAGCCGAAGTCCATCAACATGGGCTCGCCGCGGCGGTCGATCATCACGTTCGACGGTTTAAGGTCGCGGTGCAGTACGCCGCAGGCATGCGCTTCTTTGAGGGCGTCGGTCAGCTTCGCAAACAGCGGCCCGATCTCAGCGAGGGAGCACGGGCCGCTTCGCACCAGGCGGTCAGCCAGCGATTCGCCTTCGATATAGGCCATGATGATGAATGGCTGGCCGGCGGCTTCGCCCATGTCGAACACGGGGCAAACATTGGGATGGTGGATTGCGGCAGCAGCCCTGGCTTCGAGCAGCAGTCGCTGCGCGGCGCTCGGGTCGAGATGGTGCCGCGGCTTCTTCAGCGCGACGCGGCGATTCAATTGCAGGTCTTCCATCAGGTAGACTTGGCCCATGCCGCCCTCGCCGAGTTTGTCGACCAGCCGATAGCGGTTGAGTTCGCAAAGCTGGTCGAGCCAGCCCAGGCTGCTGGTGTCTCGCTGCTGTTGCGACGCGAGCAGGTTATGCGTATCGCCCCGCAACCGGTCGGCGGACAGTTCCTCTTCCACCTCGACCAGGGCCTCGGCCACGTCGTCGCGGCCAGCAAACCGGTTCAAGTAGGCCGCCTGATCGGGAGCATCGCCCCAGCGGTGCCGGATGCGATACTCCTCGGCAACGATGGAGGCCGGCAATTGAGCATCGGAAAGTTCGGGCCAGGCCGTCGCGTAGTCGCGCAGCAGGGGCGGTGTGCCGCGCGCATCGGCCGGATTGGATGCCGCTGCGCGCCACCGATACTCCATGTCGATTGAAATCAACTCGAACAACAACTCCTGGCGCAGCGGCGGCGCCACGCCAGAGCGTTCGATAAACTGTGCCAGGTTCGGCCGCGAGCCACTTCGCCACTGTTGATCGAACTCATCGGCCAGGTGATCGAGGGCTTGCGAGAGCGATGCGGGGCTATTCATGACGAACCTCTTCTCAGTTTCAGCAGGCAGTTTCGGCCACCAGAAGGCGCAGCGTCGACCCGACGCCGCATGGAAAGACGAGCGAAGCAGAATCTGTTTGAACGGTCGCCGCGTCAGGGCAACCGCCACAGGCGAATGGTACGATCGGAGCAGCTTGCGGCCAGGTTGGTGTCGTCGGGCGAGAATGCGACACCATGCGTGCCGGCCCCGACGTCCTCGCAATGTACTTGCAGTTGCCCCTTGGCGACGCCGTACACTCGTGGCGCCCCGTCCGACCGTCCGACACCAATCCGCTGGCTATCGGCGCTAAAGCAAACGTCGGTCACGGGAACGTCGGGTGGTGACAACAGCGCGAGCAGCGACACCTTGAGGGAGTCCGTGTCGGTGGGAACCTGCCAAAGCTGCAGCCCTTGGCTGCCAAAGGTCACCATCACCTTTCGGTCGGGCGAGATGCGAATCAGATGGATGACGCCCTGGGGACCTTCCAGGTTGCCAACTTTTTTGCCGTTGGCTGCGTTCCATAGTTCGATGCCTTCGGGCGTGCCAATGAGGAGCGCTTCGCCGGTGCTGCTGAACTCTGCGCAAAGCGCGGCTTCTGAGAGCTTTTGCACGTTGCTAACGATGGCATCTCCCACATTGGGAACCGTGCGGACGCCCCCCATTGCCCAAAGGTAGGCCGCGTTGTCGGTGTGGATCGTGACCATACGATCAAATTGCTCATTGGCCACGATCTGCCGGTAACTACCATAGGAAATGGTCCCCGGCCGAAGATCGGCACGGTTGGCAACCGCGATGCCCATCTTCTGATAGATCCCGTTGTCCGGCGACCAGATCAGCAGTTGGGGAGTGTGTCGCACCTGCGGCGTTGAATCATTCAACGTATCGTTATCCGCGAACAGGTGACGAATCCCATCGCCAGCCATCCAAGTAGGACCGTCACGGTAATTTACGGGTTGGTAGGTTTTATGAGGCTTGATTAGCTGGCCTGTGTTCAGGCTGATCCGTGTTCCGTCGCCGGCGATGGTTTGCCCCTTGTCGGCGAAGCGGATCGCCGGAATCTCATAACGAGTCTCGAATGTATAAAGCACCTTTGCCGTGGGGGCCTCCTCGGGCATGACGCCAAAAGACGGTGCCGTTGTGTCCTGGGTGGCGTCGGATGCCAAGGGCCAGGTGAAGAACGTTCGTCCTTCCACCCCAAGCAGGTGCTTTCCATCGGCAGTGAACCGCAACTGCGAAGCACCAAGTTCCACACCGACAAGCCTGGCTAGCAGGTTGCCGGTGGCCAATTCCCAAACGGCGATGAAATAGCCGTCGCGGTCATGGGCAACGGTCGCAAATGCTTCGCCGTCGGGCGAAACCGCCATCGCGCGATCGATCTCATCGTATTTGTGATGCAGAAGCAACTCGCCCGACTCGGTAGACCACACCAGCGCTTCGTCGTCGCGTGTGCCGACAAGCCGTTTGCCGTCGGGTGTGAACTGCAAGGCATCCGGTGTGTAAACTTCCTGCGTATTCATGGCCTTGCGTTGCGTCGGATTGGCCAGGTCAATCAACTGAACGTTTTCGTAGGATGCCACAGCGAGCCATTTGCCATCGGGGCTCACGGCCATAGCCTCCACCTTGGGCATCCCCGTGGCAATCAGTTGGGAACGGACTTCGCCGTCAACTGCATCGTGTCGCACCAGGCGATCGCCCAGGCTGCCATCCTGGGCAACGAAGACTGCGAAGCTGCCATCGGGTGCCAGACAGGCGAGGCTAGTTGCGACCTGGCCGGTGCTCTGGCTGGCGATGACCTGCCCGGTATCGGCATCCCAGAAGTCGCATCCTCGATGGTAGGCGAGCCACACGCGATCGTCAGCGCTCCGGATGGATGGCAGGCCCGCCGGATGGTGCTCTCTTTTCGCATCGATGCTGCGCCCGGTCAGGGCATCCCAGCGGCGGATGATTGCCGGATCGTTTCTGCCGCGGGACCAGTGCCATGTATGGAAGGTGCGTTCGTCTGGCCCCAACAGAATGGTCGTGACGGAATCACGCTCAAAATGGCGTTTGCGCAGTGGGTCTATGATGCGAGCGGCCGCAATGATGCCAGGCCCGGCGATTTTCTTGGCGGGGCCGCTGGGTATCTGCCGCGCCGATACCAGTTCATCGGGCATCTGCCACCAGATCGTGCCATTGCCCTGAGACGCTGCCACGAACCGCCCGTCGGGCGAGATGGCAACATTTTCGGCCCCTTCGAACTCAGCCTGCGGCCCTTCCACAAAGAAGTGTACTGCCAGGCCGGTGGTGGCGTCGTAGGCGGCCAGGCATTTCTTATCGTAATAGCCTCTGCCGGCTTCGGCGATGATATGGCGGCCATCGGCCGTGTAGGCAAAGGGGTCCCCGTCGACGCCACGGATAAGGGCCGTACGGCGGCCCGTGGCGGTGTCCCGAATGACAATATGGTAGTTCTCAAGCACAGCCAACGAGCGACCATCGGGCGAGTAGGAGATCGCGCCGCTTTGTTGGTGCAGTTGATGGCTGGCCTTTTCGCGCAGGTCTGGTAGCGAGTATTGTTTCAATTCCACCTGGTCACTCGATTGCCAGCCGCCAACAACAGCGGCCAGTTCTTTGCCATCGGGGGCGATATCCAATGCGCGAACAGGTACACCAGGCAATTGGAGCTGGCCCAGTCGCTTACCACTTGCTGCATTCAGCAGCACGAGCATACCGTCTCCAACTTTCGTCACCAGGTAGCGCCCGTCATCAGAAATCAAAGCATCGGTAACTCCGCCCTCGGGTAAGCGGATCTCGCCAATGGGGCTGCCATCGGGAAGCGTTAGCAGTTCCACCCATCCGTGTTTGTATTCACCAGCTCGGTACAGCACAGGCTGGGGCAAGGACATCGCGAGGGCGTGGATGCTACTCGACTCCGGCGGTCGAATCTCGCGTCGGGTTTGGCCGGTGGCTACATCCCTCAATATGGTTGGCCGGTCTGATGCCTGTTCCACGAGCGTCTTGCTATCTGCCGCGAACACCAATTGCGAGATGCGGCCCTGATCGAGCCGAAACGCCGGTGTTGTGGCAGCTTGTTGCCGGGGCTCGAACTTGGGATGGTCGCCGCGGCCATACAATTCGATACGGTCGTTGTACACGCCCCAAGCCTGGCGGCCGTCGCGACTGAAGCCGGCGCCATAGAGGTTGTCGGCGGCGCTGGTTTTGGCAGCCACGCTGCCGGTGGCAACATCCACCACGCACATATGCTTGCGGCATTGAACCCACAACTGTCTGCCGTCGGGCGAGAATCGCAGATGGTTGGCCGTGGAAGGCAGATCGAATTCCGCGACTTTATCCCAAGTTGCGGCGTTATAGATGGTCTCGCCGCTGGCGTCGGCCAACAAGCGGCCATCGGGACTGAACACGGGCGCATACGTCATGCGCGGCCTGGATTCCGGGAGTGCAATCTCATTCCCGCTGGCAGCATCCCACATTCGCGGCTGTGAGCTGTAATGGGTGCTTACCAAGCGCGTGCCATCGGGCGTGAACGTGACTGTTTGCGTTTGTTTCAAGTCGCCCCGGATCACCTGACTTGCCTCGCCGGTGGCGGCATCGATCAAGCGGATGGCTTCGCCTTCCTCCACGATGAGGGCCAGGTTACTGCCCTGCGGGGCAAACGAGGCGTAGCTGGCATCTTCGATCGTCTGAACGGTGTCCTCCTGCAGATTGAACAGCCTGACCGGCGGGCTACCGCGGCCATTGCACACGGCGATCCATTGTCCATCGCCCGAGAACGAACCTTCAAAGACGGTGGAGCAGCGCAGGTAGGGCAGTTCGCAGCGGCGCTGCACATCAAATAAATGCGTGCCGACCAACAAAATGCGTTCGTCGGGCGACAGTTCCACCACTTCGCTGGAACGGAAGCCATCAAAGATGGACCCCAGCGGCTTAAAAGGCTCGTCCGCGGCGATGGGATTCCACGAGGTCGATGGGTGATTCGCCCGATCAGGAGAATCGCTGCCGCGATTGCGGTCCTGAAAATCACTACCGGGGTCGGTAGTTGAGGTGTCGGCCGAGGCACCATCCGCGGTCGGGTTGGATGGCCCGCCATCAACCTGCTCCCCGCTGCATCCCAGCAGCGAAAGCAGGATCATCACCACCGCGCAACACACCGCGGATGCCCCCCCGGAGGTCTGAGAGCGAGCTTTCCGGAGCCGGATGAACGGAACAGGTTGCACGCCGTATGCGACCATCGCAGAAGTGGGTACGTTCATTGGATTGGTAGCCCCTTGCTCAAGGCGAGGAAACTTGACTCCTGCCGGGTAATCCGAATCCCGGCTTCAGCCTGGACAAGCATTCCGAAAATTGGTGTGAAAAGATCGAGCCACGAGTGCCGGCGGCCACGATGGGAGGCCGCGGCAGACCGTTGCATGAATGACGAAAACGTAATGTTCTGGGGCGGTTGAGGCGCGTTGGGCGGGATAGCGGGAGGTGTTTGGCTGCAAAATCATGGGCGGCCTGAAGCCCCCCGCGAATGGGCTGCCGTCTAAAGACAGTTTAGATGACCTCTCGCCAGGCCGCCAGCAGGTGCCTGGGAGGTCATGTTTCCTTGAACGGGCCATCGATACAAGCCAGAATCAGTACGGCTACAATATTTGCAGCGCAAACGACTCCCTTGTCACCACACCCGCGAGCATCACCGTGGACGAGCCTCAAGCCAATCAAACCCAAGAAGTGTTTCAGCGCGTGGCCCAGGGCGATGACGACGCGTGTCGCGACGTGTTCGAACGCTACCTTCAGCGGTTGGTGGGATTGGCGCGATCGAGACTCTCGGAGCGATTGGCGGCCAAGGTCGATGCCGAGGATGTCGTCCAGTCGGTATTCCGGTCGTTCTTCATCCGGGCACAAGATGGGCAGTATGTCATTGAGCGTGCCGGCGACCTGTGGAAACTGCTGGCCGCCATCACACGCCATAAGGTGCTGAAGCGGGCAGAGCATTTCCAGCAGCAGCGACGCTCGCTCGATCGCGAAGCCGCGCTGGCGGAGCCCGGCAATGAAAGCGCAACCGCTGAACCAGACGAGGCCGACGCCGTGGCCCTGGCCGATGAGGTTGAATTTCTCATGCGGCAACTGGAGCCCCATCAGCGGGAGATGCTCGAGTTGCGATTGCAGGGCAAGACCATTCCCGAAATTGCCGATGCGGTCAATCGCAGCGAGCGCACGGTGCGGCGGTTCTTGAGCGGCTTTCGTGATTCGCTCCAGCAGCGGTTGAGCGATCTCAAGACCGGGTAGGCTGTTCGTAATCGTTGTCTGCTTTCGTTGGCGCGGTAACTTTCTGGAGGCCCCGGCCAGGAATGCCTGGTATCGGCCAACGGACCGGCGCGGGCGATTGGCAAACATCCTTCAGACCATGCTGTGCGAGGGAGGAATTGGCGGCGGAACCGGCACCAGCAACTACTGGCCATCCAACGTGCACGGCCAGCGATTTTAGGCCATGGGGCACGGCGTAACGTGTGCCCAACATTACGGCACAACCACCGAGTCGGCAGAAACCTGTGAGATGCCCGGTGACCGGGGGCGGGCGATCCCATGCGCGCATCGAAGAAAATCGTCCACGGATGTCCATGCCGCCGCACGCGATCGGATACCCTAGTGAAACCGGCACGTAATCGCTAAACAGGAGTTCCGATGATGCAAGTCCAGACCGAGCACCGTTCCATTCCCAGTGCCCGCATCTGGATGGTGGCCGGCGGCATTGTCGGATTCCTGTTGCTGCTGCTGGTACTGGCGATCGTTGGCGCCAGCACGGCCAGCGGCCCGCCCCGCGCGGCCCGCAAGTATTCGCAGTCGGAGATTGCGGTCAAAGTGCGGGGCCTGCTGGATCGCAAGGCGTATTCGGCCGCGGAAGGCATTTTCAACGCCAAGCTGGCCGAGTATCCCGACGATGCCGCGCTGCACGTGCAATACGCCCGCTGGTTAATTCTGACGCGTTCCCTGCACTCGCCGGGTTTCATACGGACGCCGCTGTATCCCAACAAACTGGATATCGAATTCTATGCGACCGGTGCTGCCAAGGAGGCCGGCAAGCGGGCGACCCAGTTGGATCCCGAAGTGAAAGCTTACTATGCCTGGACCGTGCTCTCGGCCTTGAGGGACCGCATCGACGAGGAACTGGAGGCGGGCGGCGGCATCATTTCCAAGGCCGACTTCGAGGATTTAATCAGCCTTCACATCACCAATGGTTCTCAAAAGACAATGTTGCTTGTGGCCTGGGATGCGCTGGAGGCCAGTCCCGAAACGGCGGCCTTGTTCGTCAAAGACTTTCGCGCACTGACGGAAAAGGCAATTGCCAACGGAAAGGTGGCTTCCGCCGCCATGTTGGGCAACCTGTTGGGCGATCTGGAACAGGGAGGCGTCGACGGTCCACGCGACTTCGAACTGACCTGCGATGCGCTGCACCGGGCACTCGCCAATTACAAGCCCGACGAAGACGACTGGTTGGGCGAAACGCTAAAAATCATTCGAGACGGCTGGTCCGATTACGAGCTGAAGGACGCCCGCGCCGGCCACGGCCCAGAATCGTTTAACCGGCTTGAAGAGGAACTTCAGAAGCGTGGCTACACGCTGAAAAAAGCAAACTAGGACGCGGACTTGCCGCAGCTTGGCATCCTGGCCGCAG
>CAZEEG010000074.1:0-29937 GCA_964511065.1 uncultured Pirellulales bacterium
CGCGGTCCTCGATACAGCGGCCTTGCATGAATATTCACGCTGGTTGCAGTCCATGCCCAAATACATTGTCCGTTTTGGTTCCATGCGTCGCATGGGCGTCTTCGCTACCACCAAAGGCGAAACATTCATGCGAGGGGACCGGGTCATTGCCCGCAGCGACCGAGGGCTGGAAGTCGGCGAGGTACTGTGCGATGCCACCGATGCCGCCGTGAAAGCACTTAGCGATCCGGTACGGGGGCAAGTCATCCGGGGCATGACGCCCGAGGATGAGAAAGAGATTTTCCGGTTGCGGGCCCACGAACGGCAGGAGTTCGAAACCTGCCGCAAGCGGATCGCGGAGCTGGGGCTGCCGATGAAACTGGTCGACGTCGAACACATCTTCGGCGGCGAGCGGATCATCGTCTACTACCTGTCAGAAAACCGCGTGGACTTCCGCGAGCTGGTAAGGATTCTGGCTGCCGAGTTTCAAACGCGGATCGAGATGCGCCAAATCGGCGTCCGCGACGAAGCCAAGCTGCTGGCCGATTACGGCGATTGCGGCAAGCCGGTGTGCTGCAATACGCACCTTTCGGCCATGCCGCCGGTATCGATGAAGATGGCCAAGTTGCAAAAAGCGACACTCGATCCGGCAAAGATTTCGGGTCGCTGCGGCCGGTTGAAATGCTGCTTGCGTTACGAGTTTGACACCTACGAAGAATTACAGAAACAACTGCCGCCGGTCGGAGCCGACGTGGTAACGAAGATCGGCCGGGGGCGCGTCTTGGGCCAAGAGATTCTGGCCGGCCAGCTACTGGTCGAGATGGAAGATCATCGGAGGCTGCTCATTGAATCAGCCGACGTGCTGACCGTGCTGGGCAAGCGATCCGGCAAGAAGTAAAATCACTCCTCCCGCCGCTCATGGACGGCCGCAACCTCCCCACCGGAACGACATTCCTGCCAGCCAATCCTGCAAGATTTATCGAAAACGTGATGGACGCATTGCTGAAATTTGTTCGCCGTGATCGCCGTTACAAGCTAGAAGCCTACCAGTTTGTCTTCGAAGCACTCAGCTACGCCCAAAAGGAACTGGGCATGGGGCAAGTGCGCGAGACTTCCCCCGACGAATTCGATGAAGACGATCCTCAACGGCATCTCACCGGCCAGGAACTGTGCGAAGCGATCCGACTGTTTGCCCTGGAACAATTCGGCTACATGGCCAAGACCGTATTCAACGACTGGGGGGTTACCTGCACCGGCGATTTCGGCGAGATCGTGTACAACCTGATTGAGTTGCAGATGATGCGGAAGACACCGCAGGATCGCCGCGAAGATTTCGACGACGTGTTCGATTTCGAAACGGCATTCCGGCAGGAATTCCAGATCACTCTGCCTGATTGAGCACCCAAGAAAAGGTGCAGCGACTTATTGGAGCTCATTCCCCTTGCCTACGAAGGCAGCGCCCATGCCGAGCAATCCCAGCAGCGGCGGCGTTCGCTGCTCATGACACTTCGGCCGGTTTCGCCGGCGCCAGGGCAAACTCGGGACCTGCCGAATGATACTGGTAACGGCGAATTCTCTGCTCCTTGAGCGGATCGACCGTGACCCAATTCTTCAGCCGGGCCAGCGGGCCTTCCCCGCCAAAGCGTTGCAGGTGAAAGGGATCATCGCCGGGGCGATTGTACCCGCCGTAGGCCGAGCATACGGCTTCAAAGCCCGCCTCGCGCGCCAACCCAAAGGCGGCCGGGTGCAGATTCGCGTGCATACCGAAGGGGAAGGCGAAATAACGGATGCGCTGCCCGACCGCCGCTTCTAAGTCGCGCGTCGCGGCGACGACTTCATCGGCCAGTTGGTTCGTATCGCGAATGGCCCCCAGGTCGGCATGCGTCCGGGTATGTGCGCCGATCTCCACGCCGGCTGCTGCCAGATCACGAAGCTGCGCCACGGTATTGGGAGCAAACCGGTTGCCCATCGCCACGTCGTGCGGAAAGGCTTCGCCGGTCAGGGCGTTGTGCGTGGTGACAAAGTAGGTGCATGGCACGCCCTGTTCGATGAGCCAAGGCAGGGCCGTTTCACAGTTTTCCGCGTAGCCGTCGTCGAACGTGATGCTGACCACGGCTTGATCGTTGGCGGCAGCGGCCACCCGCCGCTGAGCTTCTTCCAGGCTTACCAGGCGAACGTGCTGCTGCAACCAGCGGATATGCCGCTGAAATTCGCGGTTGGAGACCGTCCAACTGTTGGCCGAGTCGTCGGCAATACGGTGGTAGTAGACCACCATCACCGCCGCGCGGCCCAGCCGCGCGGCAAGTCGATTGCGGTACATCCGCCAGGGCCAGGTGGCACTGAAGTAGGGGCCAAGCAGCAGTCGCTTAAGGTGATACATCTAGCCACCTGGATGCAAAAGGGATGTCCGAGCATACTGCGAAGGCGCTATCGGCGCGGTGCGCGGTTGCCGCGCCGCCGTTATTCGGAGGCAGAAGGTTTTCCGGCCACCCAGCGTTTGAATTTTCTTCCGGCCTCCCAGGCGCCGTGCCGGAGGCGCGCTCCCAGCCGCGATGGAACGATCTCGACATTGACGCACGGTTGCGGTACGGCCCTCCAGTGTGCCTTGTATGGCTCATCGCCGCGGAGGAAATCGAAGGCCGTAAACCCGCTCTGGTGGGCCAGCCTGAGCGTGGCCAGGTTGGATAGCCGGCCGGGCTGGAGATGAAGCAGTTCGGGCTCGATGCCGGCCTGGTAGGCAAAGATGGTGTCATCGCCCGCCAGATGATACTCGGTCGCGGCCAGCTTTCCGTCGATCTCCAGCCAATGCAGACGGAGTTGGCCCTTGGCCAACAGTTGTTCGGCGACGTCGCGGTGGAAGTCGGTGAATTGTGAAGAGTGGAATACGCCCAGTTCACCCTGGGTGATCCATCGGCGCTGGTGCAGATGCACCAGAATCTCCCAACCCAACGGCAGTTGTTCGCGGCGCTGCACGGTGTGGAGCACCGCGCGGCCGGTGTCGAAAAAATCGTGGATGAGCCGCCGCACCTGCTTGCGGTGTCCCTTGGAAAGCTGGGCCTCGTATTCTTCCCACGTAGCAGGGAACTGGATGCGCCAGCAGCTCAGCGTTGGTTCCTCATGCACGATGGCGCCCTGTGCGACCAGTTCAGCCTTCAGCGCCGCCAACGTGATGTCGTCGCGCGGCACACCTTCCATGTGCAGCAGGTCCCAGTCGTTGGCCCCCTCGGCGTGGTCGTCATCGTCGTCCGACGCCTGGCACAGATAGTTCGCCACGGCCTTGGCAACCGTTTCTTCGGCCCCGGGCCGGCTCAAGATCGTGTGGTAGTCGGAGCAGACTTCGCCGGAACCGAGGAAGCGCAGCACGCGGCCCCGGGCGCGGACCGGTTCAATATACCAGGGGGCCACGCCCAGCAACTCGCCGTCGGCATCGACCACCACCAGCACGTAGAGCTGCCCCTGTTGGCCATAGTACCGCCACCAGGTGGAGTTCCACTCGCAGAGCCGAAACGGGATGCCGCCAGCAAGGCGGTTCCAAGCCGGTGCAAGGCTGTGCAGCTCGATGACGTGGGTAATGCGCCGAACGTGCATGGCTGTGTTCTAAGGCGACGACTGAGAACGCGGCACGCCCGCTGCCTTGACGTTTGCGGCGGGCTACTGCTGAGTGTGGCAAATCGTGTATGCCCGGCGGCAATGGCCGCATTCCGGGAGGCACGCTCGGCATGCCGTCGAAAACGGTAGTTAACTCTTCCTTAGGTTGGCGAAGATGCAAATCAAGTCCGCGGAAATGCGACCGTTGTTGCCGCTGGTCAACAGTACGTTGCCCTGGTGCAACAGGCCATGGTGTGGTGCCCCGGCAACGCCAAGCTTGCCGTTGCTTTGCGCAACTCGTTGTTTTAAAAATACTTATGTCAGAAAAGGGGGTGCCCGCGCATTGCCCACCAGGGCTGCTGGCACGGGGGGTGCTTTGATTGGACCAGCGTCGCCGGTCTTGGCCTCGTTCCCATCCCATCGCAAGCGGACTGCCATGAAACAAGCTCCTGCCGCCAACAGCCACGGTGCCCAATTGCTGAACGTCCTGCGCCGTTACCGGCGACGGTGGTTGATCCCCTGGGTTGGCTGCACCGTGCTGGCTGCGGCATATGCGTTCCTGCGGACACCCAACTGGGAGGCCTCGCAAACCGTGCTGCTTCGCAACGAAGCGGTCAGCACCGGCGACGAGATTCTGGGACGCTTCCGCAGCATTGAAGATCTGCAACTTACCCAAGAAACCGTACTCGAAGTGGCCCAGAGCCACTCAGTGCTGAAGGCCGTGCTCGATGAGGCGGGGCGACCGTCCACGGCCCAAGACATTGCCGACCTGCGCGATGTGATTTCCGTCGCCCCGCCCGAAGGCGCGGAGTTCGGCAAGACCGAGTTGTTCTATATCAAGGTGAAGGACAAGGACCCCGAGACGGCCAAGCGAATGGCGGCCTTGCTCGCCCAGCGTCTGCAGGATGGCCTGCAGCGCCTGCGCAAGACCCGGGCCGGCAGCGTGATCGAGGAACTTGAGAAGGGAGTCATGCTGGCCAAGCGCGATCTGGACGAGTCCAGCCAGAGACTCTCGGCAATCGAAAGCGAAGTGGGAAGCGATCTGGCCGACCTTCGCATGCTTGATCTCACCGCCACGGGCGACAGCGACCTGCGGCGCCAGCTCAGCACCGTTCAGGACGAATTACGGTCGGCCGAGCGGGAACTTCGCGCGAATAAGGAATCGATCGACCTGCTCAACGAGGCGCAGCAGGATCCCGGTCGGCTGCTGGCGATGCCCGGGGAACTGCTGTCTCGGCATCCGGGCCTTGCCCGGTTGAAGGATGGGCTGGTGGCCGCGCAACTGAAAACGGCCGAGCAGATGGGGCTGATGTCGGAAAATCATCCGCTGGTGAAAGCAGCCCTGGAAGCCGAGCAGCAGATTAGCCGCCAACTCGATTCCGAACTGGCCATCGCCCTGCGGGGCGCCGAAGTGGAACACCGTTTGAACGCCGCCCGCGTTGCCGACCTGGTGCGGCAACGGACTGACCTCGAACGCCGGCTGGGCGTGCTGGCCACGCTGCGAACCGATTACTCGACATTGGCCGCGCAAGTGAAACACCGCATGATGCTCCTGGAACAAGCCGAGCGTTCCTTGGCCACGGCTCGCACGGCGGAAGCTGCCGCGATGAACGCCAGCCAGATCAGCCTGGTGGATACCCCGATCGTCGGCAACCGCCCGGTTGGTCCTGGCAAGTCGATCATTCTGGTGGCCGGGTTTGTGGCCGGAGCGATGCTGGCTGGTGGTATTCTCCTGCTGACGGTGGACGCCAGCGAGTTTCGCCCGGCTCCACTGGCCGGCGCTCGCTTGACGGAGCCGCACGCTTACCCGGTGGAACGCCTGAATCCCGAGCCCGTGATGGCGGCACCCTGGCCGTTTGAAGCGAGCAGTTCCGCTCGTCCGTGAGAGCGGCGGCATCGCCGCTAGCCCCGCCGCAGTGCCGCCAACAGGGCCTGCTGTTGAAGCCCCTTCACCGCTCCCTGCCAACATCCAACGCGGAACCATTCCAGACCGCGTCACCTCAGCGTCGCTCCGCCGGGCTCCCCGCCCAGGCGGAGCTTGGCATTTAGCGACCTATGTGAAGGAGAACAAGAGAGTACTGGAGCTTGGCGCCGCAGGTCCCACTACAGCACGGCACAATCCAGGTGGCTTGGGAGGAAGCCGCCATATGCCCAGGCTTAAGCGCGTACGCCAGTTTCGGCCGGCAGAACCGGCTCGACGAGTCTTGGCAAATTGCCACGCGCAGTTCGCAGAGCCGTGGCACTGAAATTGGTTGGGATGGCGAGGTTACCGGCGAGCCCGGGCATGCTTGAGCGGCAGCCAGGTGCCGTTTTCCTGGCTACTGGCGACACACTGCTGAATAAAGTACATGCCTTCGACACCATCGTTCACGTTCGGATAGATGGTATCGACCTTTTCAAACGGCTGACCGGCCGCCCGCAACACCATGTTATCGAAAGCAGCCCGGTAGACGTTGGCGAACGCCTCGAAGAACGCCTCGGGATGCCCGGCTGGCAGGCGGCACGCCGCTTTGCCGGAATCATTCAGGTACGGGGCGTTGGGATCGCGGCTATAAATCTGATGCGGCTTGCCGTTGATCCGAACGATCATCTGGTTGGGCTCTTCCTGCCGCCATTGCAACGCGCCCTTGGTGCCATCGATTTCGATGAACAAATCGTTTTCGCGGCCGTGCGTGATTTGCGACGCCGTGACCGTGCCCAATGCGCCGTTCTCGAAGCGAATTACCGCGGTGCCGTAATCATCGAGTTGCCGGCCTGGGGCAAAAATCTTCAGGTGCGCGCTGACCGACTCGGGCAACAAGCCAGTCATATACCGTCCCAGGTTATAGGCGTGCGTGCCAATGTCGCCGAAGCAACCGGCAGCACCGCTCTTAGTGGGATCGGTCCGCCACGCGGCCTGCTTCTGGTTGTCGCTTTCAAGCCGGGTCCGCAGCCATCCCTGGATGTAGCTTGCACGGATGGCTTGAATCTCGCCCAATTCACCCGAGAGAATCATCTCGCGCGCCTGGCGAACCAGGGGATAACCCGTGTAGTTGTGGGTCACGCCAAAGACCACGCCAGAACGATCGACAGCTTCGGCCAGTTGTTCAGCCTGCGTCAGGTCGAACGTGAGCGGCTTGTCGCACATGACATTGAAGCCCGCCTCTACCGCGGCCTTGGCAATTTCAAAGTGCGTGTGGTTGGGCGTGGCCACCGAGAGAAAGTCGACCCGCTGATCCTCGGGCAGCTTCAACTCGGTTTCGATCAATTCCCGATACGAACCATACGCCCGCTGCTCGGGGATATCGTAATCGGGGGCCGAGGCTTTGGCCTTGGCGGGGTCGGACGACAATGCCCCGGCGACCAGGGTTGCCCGATTGTCCAAGATAGCAGCCGTGGCATGAACCCGGCCGATAAACGCTCCCTGGCCTCCGCCGACCAGAGCCATCCGCAGCTTGCGATTGAGCGGTGCGTTGGTGGACATGAGCGAAACTCCTGGCGAAAAGTCCGGTACGTGACAAGTCGTGCGGCCAACCAACAGTGGGCCGGCGGTGCGAGCGCTTCAGCCGCCTTGATCGCCGGTCTGCTACCCGATGCGCATTATCCAACCGAGTGGCGGCCAGCCACAGCGCAGGCAAACACGGTATCGGTTTTCCGGCCAGCCCCGTGGGGCCGCGCCGGCGGCGCGATAGCGAACAAACTACGGCGTAGCGTGGTTACTGATCTTCAAGCCCCCAGCGGCGGATGATCTCCTCGGCACCTGGCGTTAGCGCGCGGAGTTTCTCCGCAACCACGCCCTTATCGCCGGCGGAACCCGACTGCAACTTCTTGTGGAGCTTGGCCACCTTTTGCCTGCGATGACGGCGCCGCCGCAACTCCCGCTGACGTTCGCTACCAGCCATAAATCGGACACTCCTCGAAACCGTAGGATCGGACGGATACTTTTCAAACCAGGCGTCCCCCGCGCCAGGGCGGGATGGGCTTCCCCCGGTGAAACCAGCATTGTTAGCGCCGCCCCCCAAGGCGTCAAGTCAACCTGGCACCGCACCCAGCGGGCAAAACGTCCTTAAGGGGCTTTATTCTGGATCGCACCACTTTACCACGTGCAGACTTTGGCACGCATAAACCGGCAATGCGGCCTTGAATGGTTTCACCCCGGCGTCTTGTGCCCGTTGTGAGCGCAAGGGTGGCTTGATTCATTACCCGCGAATCGACGCAACGGCTTCCCTTGCTCGGCGCTGCGTTTTACGCTGGATACATGCGCCTTGCTGCCGGCGATCCTGATTGCTCGCACGAACGACTCCCCTGCCAGGTTGCCTCAGATGAGCACATTCCCAGAACGAGAGCGGATGCGGAACCTGGACCGTCGCTCCCTGGAACAATATCAACTGGTCCGGCTTAATCGGCTGCTTGGCCGGTTGCGCGATACGAACGCCTTCTACGCTGAGAAGCTGGCCGGCATCTCCTTGCCGTTGGCCACGATCGACGCCTTGGCGGAATTGCCGTTCACAACCAAGGACGAACTGCTCCCCCGCACGCCCGAAGAAGGCAACCTCGCCCGCAACCGCAGTTTTCCTCCCGAGCATTACGTGCGGTATCACCAGACCTCGGGCACGCGGGGCCGCCCGCTGGCCGTGCTGGATACGGCCGAGGACTGGCAACACTGGATCGATACCTGGCAGTACGTGCTCGACGTTGCCGAGATCGTCCCGGCCGATCGGGTGTTGATGGCGTTTTCGTTCGGCCCGTTCATCGGGTTTTGGAGCGCGTTCGACGCCGTAACCGCGCGCGGGGCGCTGGTGATCCCCGGTGGGGGACTATCGACCACGGCCCGGCTCGAACTGATCCGGGCGATGGAGGTCACGGCTGTCTATTGCACGCCCAGCTATGCGCTGCGGATGGCGGAAGTCGCAGAAGAAATCGGCTTGGACCTGGCCGGCAGCAGTGTCCGCGTATTGGTCGTGGCGGGTGAACCAGGCGGTTCCATCCCGGCAACTAGAGCCAAGATTGAAAAAGCCTGGAATGCGCGGCTCATCGATCACAGCGGAGCCAGCGAAGTGGGCCCCTGGGGATGCGGCGATCCGGCCGGCACGGGCCTGCACATCATTGAAAGCGAATTTATTGCCGAATACCTTCCCGTCTCGTCAGATGCCAACGGCGCACCGCGGCAACCGATCCCGGGGAACGTGCAACTCCAGGAGGGAGGACTGGCGGAACTGGTACTGACTACGCTGGGCCGTGAAGGCAGCCCTGTAATTCGCTACCGCACCGGCGACCTGGTACGCCCACGCATCACCAACCGCGGGTTTGCTTTCCTGGAAGGAGGCGTTCTGGGGCGCGTGGACGACATGATGATCGTGCGTGGTGTCAACGTGTTCCCCAGCGCAATCGAGCACATCTTGCGGGGCTTTCCGGAAGTTGTCGAGTACCGCATGACCGTGCGCAAAGCCGGCGCCATGGACGCCTTGGAACTCGAAATCGAGGATACCGCCAGGCAGCCCGACCGGATCGCGGCGGCACTCCGCGTGCAACTGGGGCTGAACGTGAGCGTTTCGTTGGCCGACCTCGGTACCCTGCCGCGCTTTGAAGCCAAGGCGGCCCGATTTGTCGATCTGCGCGGCGTAGAGCGGGCGTAATCGCGCCAGCCTATGGTGCCGGCATGGCTGCTGCACGCGGCCAGGTTCACGCGAGCGGCACGTCGTGGTACTCCAGCGCCCATTCCTTCATGTACCGCACGTGGCTAGGGTCAATGCGGTACACCACCAAGGCGGGATTATCCAAGCTGCCCAGGTATTGCCGCAGTAGCGGGTTGGTGTTCCAGATTTCTTCCAGCACCGCGCGATCGGTCACCACCACCGCCAGACCCGTGATGCGCACCTGGTTATGATCGCCGTCGAGGTAACACAATTCGACCTTGGGGTTGGCGGCAATTTCCTGCGTTTTGTGGTACTGGCGAAGATTCGCCACATACACCGTGAAACCGTCGGTCTTGACCGGCGAAACCGGACGCAGACGAGGCTGGTCGCCATCCATCGACGCCAACATCGGGAACCGGGACGCGGCCATCGTCGCTGTTGCTAATTCCGGAAGTCGGGCCGGTTCGATCGGCTGGGGCTGAGGTTGCGTCATCGGTGATGCCTCCACGTTGGGCCATGCAGATGGCGCTCGATCATGAGGCGCCAGCCATTCGGCCCGACACGCACGCATCTAAGGCCGCTTCAAGATCGCCCAGGTACAACGGCTTGGAAACCACCGCGGTCGCGCCGGCTTGCTGTAGGGCCGATACATCGTTCCATCGCGGGAAGTTGACCACCGCCACAACCGGGACTGGCGCCAAACACCGCGCAAATGCGGTGAACGCCGGCAGGTCCGACTGGGCAACCGTACAAACATCCCAAATGCCGGCCACCAAGCCGGGAAACCACGTATGGTTGCACTTGCTGCCGCCCCGTGGCGATGTCCTAGCCTGTTGGATGTCCGCCGAATCCGTGGCGATTGGTGGTTCCGTGGCATGCCAATATTGCGGCAAAGCACTCCAGGCCGAGGCGTGCCAACCGGCCTGGCGGCAGATCCCCACGAGCGTTTCCACCATCGCGGCATCATGCCCGGCGACCGCCACCAGGCCAGAACCTGCTGGGGCCGTTGCCGGCATGCGTACCGCGGCAGCCAGGCAGCGTTCATCTTCGGTGGCCGTCAAAGGTAACTCCCAGGCGAACGGTGCATCGTCACGGGCCGGTTCGGCGGCGATCGACATGTGCCGGTCCAGCCAACGCTGCAACAGCGGTTTCAGACGCCACGTCCATTGGTGCCAGTAGTAGCGCAGTACGCCGGGCCAAGGGCGACCGGTACGCTGCTCTCCTTCGCAGAGACTGCCCAGCAGGGCGAGTAGCCGCGTCAGGGGGGCCCGCTGTTGCAGGGCCTCAATTTCCTCGTGCGTCACTTCGCCGGGACGGCTTGCCGCCAAGAGAATCAGGCCAGGTGCGGGGTCACGAGTCAAGGCCGTGAGGGCAGCGGTGGCGGTGGGCAACGTGCGGAACATGCCGAGCTGTTGAGCCTCCCAAGCCTGGATATCGCGATATGCCGGAGCGATTTCCGCCGATTCCGTGTCCCCGATCCACCACAGGGCTGGCTGCCGCACGTTCAACGGTCTGTCTGGTTCGTGCTGGCCGGAGCCGGGGTTTTGCCTGGCTGATTCGGGCGTCTGCTGGGCGCATCGGGGGCGTTTCGCTTGGGCAGCCATTTGGCCAGGTTCTCTTTGATTTCGTTGTATTGGCTGTCGCCCGCCAGGTTCTTCCATTCCATCGGATCCTGTTGGTGGTCGTACAGTTCTTCGCTCCCGTCAGCATAGCGAATGTAGCGCCATCTCTCGCTGCGTACCGCGTGATTGTTTCTGCCATGCGTGGTAACCGCCGGCCGATCCCAGGGCTGGCGGGGATCGGCAAGCAGCGGCACCAGGCTCACGCCATCGAGTTGCTTCTTCGGCAAGTCGCACAATTCGATCAGCGTGGGATACAGGTCGAGCAGGTTGACCGTGCGATTGCACTCCTGGCCGCTGGCCATGCCCGGCAGCGCCACGAGCAGCGGCACGCGCGTGGCTTCTTCCCAGAGGGCGAATTTTCGCCAATGCCGCTTTTCACCCAGGTGCCAACCATGATCGCCCCACAGCACGATGATCGTGTTGCCGGCGTGAGGGCTGCTTTCCAAGGCCGCCAGCAACCGGCCCACCTGGGCATCGGCAAATGCGATACTCGCCAGGTAACCTTGCACGGCCCTTTCCCATTGGTCTGATTCAACCACGCGGCGATGGTCGCCATCGGCGTGTGCCATCCGTTTGCCCGCCTCGGGTACATCGTCCAGATCGTCGTCTCGTGTCAGGGGCCTGCTGATGGAATCCAGAGGGAAGCGGTCAAAGTATTTCTTAGGCACATACCAGGGAAGGTGCGGACGGTACAAGCCCACCGCCAGGAAGAACGGCTTATCCTGCTCGCTCGCCAGGAACTTTGCAGCCCACGAAACCACCTGGTAGTCGGCCATGGCCTCATCGGCATCATCGATCGGCCCCCAATCGAAATGTGCCGTGCCGGCGATCCCATTGAGTGGCCGCCCCTGCGGCAGCGGGTCGCGGCGTTGCTGAAAATAATCGTGCCAGCAGGCGAGGTCGTTCGTCCCGCCGTGGAAAATCTTGCCGCCGCCATGAACACGATAACCGGCCGCCATAAAGTGCTGCGGCAGCGTTACAGCATCGGGCAGGGCAGGCCGCCAAGGTTGGCTGTTGAGGTAAACTCCGGAGGTCGAAGGGCGAAGGCCCGTCAGCAACGCCGCCCGCGACGGATTGCAGGCCGGTGCCGCGCAGTAGGCTCGGGTAAACGTGATGCTGCGCCGCGCCAAGCGGTCGAGATTGGGCGTCTTGGCATCGGGGTGGCCACCCAAAAAGCCCGTCCAATCGTTTAAATCGTCGATGGCCACAAACAGCACGTTGGGCCGCGAAGTCTTCTTGGCCTCCGCGCCGTCCTCGGCGGCCACCACGCCGTGGACCAATGGCAGCAGGCCACACAAGGCAAACCAAATTCGCCGTCGATTCAGATAGCCACGGCACATAAGCAGCCTCGTGGACTTTGGAAGTGCAGCAACCAGATGGGGTACGCTGCGGCTATTTTACGAGCGCTGCGGGCATGCCGCCAACCATCAACGGTGAATGAATGGGGCTTGGTCGCTAGCTGCGCGCATGTCCGCATCATGCTCTGGCCAATCGGCCGAAGTGCCGCCAAGTCGGGCAAGGAAACGAAATTCCCGCAGCGCGACAGCGTGGGATCAACGGCGGTGGCGCGACGATGGTTAATGATCCGGCGGAAATGCGTCCAGGCGCTGTCGAAAGGCCTGCGGCAGGGCTTCGAGCATGGCCGCAGCTGGCACAGGCCAAGGATCGCTATCCGGCCTCATCGGCGCGCTGGAATTGTAATAGGTGCGGAAGCGGCCAATGACCTCGGGCTGCCGTTCCAGGCGGCGCGCCAAGTCGGCCACGCTGGCCGCTGATAGGGAAGCGTAGCCATATGCTTCGGCAAAGCTGTATTCCTCGCGCCAACCAGGAAGCGGCGACTTGGGCTGGTCTGGCGGATCGGGCCGCTGCGGAGCACTCTGAGGTGCCGCATCGCCGCCACGGCGTTGTTCGGCAACCAGCGGCAGAAAGTACGTGCGGTAGTCAGCAACCCGTCCATTGCTGCGGCGGTAGGCAAAGACCTGGTAGGCCGGATTATTCCCGAAGACGGGACTGACTGCTGGGACCAGCTTGAACGGCACCGTCGGCTCGCCATCCGCCCGCGGCAGGCGAAAGTCGTCCATATGCGTGTGCCCTGCGATTGCCAACTGCAAGGTTCGTTTGTACCTCGCCGCCAGCTTGAGGAACCGCCGGGTATACGCTTCGTGCCAGAAGGAAACGGCAGGGCCGTTTTTCCGCAAGCTCTGCGCGGTGGCAAAGGCGTCGATGCCAGGCGGAATATGCATCAACAGCCAAACCTGTTCCCCATTTTGCTCCGCATGGCTCAACCGCTGCTCAAGCCATGCCAATTGTTCGCCCGATGGCTGTTGATGCGGCTGCTCGCACGCGTCGAAATACTCTGTCGAAAAGAATACGCTGTTGAGCACCACCAGCCGATGCTTGGGCACGCGAGGGTGCGGCAACTCGTAATACCCGCCCCGAACGAACGTTTGCTGAAACGCTTCACGCTCGGCGACCGGAACATGCCTGGACAGGTCCCATGTAGCGGCGAAATCGCGCAGAAAGACGCCATCGGGCGTCAGAGCGTAGTCGTCGCAAAAGGAGTCTTCATTCCCGATCGCAGGCAGAATGGGAACGCCCGGGAAACGCCGGCGCAATTCGGCGACCAGGAACCGCACGGCATTGATGGTGAACCGCTGGAAAACTTCCGGATCCGTAGCCCGCAGGCCCGGGGCCAAGCGGTCGAACGAACGCTGCCAGTCGTGGGCCAACATGTCGCCAGGGCAAAGAATGAAATCTGGCCGCGGTGCACGTTGGGCGGCGTGGTCCAAAGTGCTTTGCAGCAGCGCGAAGGAGGTGTCGGTGCCCGGCTCTTGTCCCGCGGCCTCTGTCTCCGCGAGAATGCGCGGCCACTGGTCCGCCGGGGCCTGCTGCAGGCGTGGAAAAAGTTCCTGCGCGGCGAATGGGTTGAAGTGCAGGTCCGAGAGGACCAGGAAAGTGCCATCGGCGGTGGGGGCTGGCTCTTGTTGCGAGGGCGGCTTGGCGGGCTTCTGCGCTGCGGCGATGCAGCAGAGCCAACACGTCAATATCACCGCCGCCACGGCGTTTTGCCAAGCAATGGCGTTTCGCCAAGCAATGGCCGGATACAACCTGGCGGGCATGGTGGCAGCTTCCCCTGACGGAAGAACCTGAAGTGCGGATGACCGGCCACCCCCGCTGGCTTTCGCCATTCAGTCGGCTTGGCCGATTATTTCTTGGGTTCTTCCTGCTTTTGCATTTTGTAGATGCGGATGCGGTTGTCGGAGTGGGCCACTGCCAACTGCAGGTTGTCGGGGTGCATGTCGAGGTCGCGGCCAGTGCGCGGCAGTTTCACTTCGTGCGTGGGGTTAACGGACTTTTCTTCATGGAAGTAAAGGTAACCCGTGCCTCCGCCCACGACCGAGATCATGAAACCGTCGGGATGGAAGACGACGCCCCAGGTTGTGCCGCGCAGTTCTTCTTTTGGCCGATGCAGCAGCAGTTGCTTGCCGGCTTCCCAGTCGAACATGACGACGGCTGGAACACCGACTCCGGCAAATGCGTTGGTGACCCCCGTGATTCCGCCTAGTGCCAACCGCGTGCCATCGGCATTGAACGCCATGGCTCTGGCGCCGCCAATATCGGCCCGGAAGGTGGTATCGTACTTGTGCAATTCTGGCACGTGGAATTCGCGCTGCTGCTTGCCCTCGGCGATGTTCCAGTGCCGGACCCAGCCCTTCAAATCGCACGAGGCGAGCTCGTTGCCGTTGGGATGGAAGGCCACGTTGTAAACGTGCCATTCGTGGCCGGCCAGTTCGCCGACCTGCTCGCCGCTGGCCGCCTGCCATAGTTTGATCAGGCAGTCGTTGCCGGCCGTGGCCAGCAATTGCCCATCGGGGCTGACGGCCACGGCCCGGACCCAACCATCGTGGGCGTCGATGGAGCGCGTCGGTTCCAGCTTTTCGGCGGCCGTAGTGTTCCAGACCAGGCGGCCATCGAACCCGCCCGTGTAGACGGTTTCCCCGTCGGGCGAAAAGGCGATGGCGCGAACCCAACTATCGTGTCCCGGGCATTCCTGCGGCTTGCCGCTGGCGAGATCAAACCGTTGCACGGTGCAGTCCTGGGCACCTGCAAACAGGTAGCGGCCCTGGGGATCAAACCGGCACGAAATGAACGGGCTGTTGTACTCGAGCTCGGCAGCGGGATGCGTCGCCTTGAGATCGGCCTGGCTCATCGGTTCACCGCAATTGGTGCGAAGGATTGAAAGGGTGCGCCGCTCCACGGCAAGCCAGGGAACGGCGCACCTGGAGTGCCCATCAACGTGACTGCCGCACTAAGCGAGCACTTCTTTAATAGCCGAAGCAGCAGGATCAGCAATCGGCATCGAACGACCGTTCAACGTGAACGAATCGTCCGGATTGAGCCCTACCGCCTTGAGGTAGGTGTGGAACAGGTGTCCGTGATCGACTTCGCGGTCGATCACCTCGGTTCCGTTGTCGTTGGTCTTGCCAATGACGGCGCCGTGCTGGATGCCGCAACCGGCCATCGCGATGCTCCAGGCGGTGCCCCAGTGGTCGCGGCCGTAGCGGTCGTTAATCCGCGGGGTACGGCCAAACTCCGACATCACCACCACCAGCGTCTTTTCGAGCAGTCCCCGGTCGTGGAGGTCCTGGAGCAGGAAGGCAAAGGTGGCATCGAACTCGCCCAACTGTTCGATATGGAACGCGAAGTTCTCATGGTGCGTGTCGTAGTCGCCGTGATTGACCTGCACGAACGTGACGCCGTGTTCGATCAGGCGCCGAGCGAGCAGGCAGTGGCGACCGAAGTCGTGCGAGCCGTATTTCTCTTGCATGGTCGGCGATTCCTGCGACACGTCGAACACGTCGCGCCGCTCCATCAACCGCTGTGCCTGATCGAACGACTGCACGTACGCTTCGGTCTCGGCCGAGCGGCGGCGCATCGCAAAGCGGTCGCTGACGCGACGGCGGAAGTCGTTGCGCGCGGCATCGGCCAGTTCTGAAAGGGCATCGGGCCGGAGCGAGTTCGCCGGCGGCTTACCCTCGCCCAGGGCGACGCTGGCATACTTGGGCCCCAGGTATGCGGCGTCCTTCTTGTTGACCCCGTCTCCGCGGCCAATACGGATAAAGCCTGGCAGCGGGTTAGACGCGTGCGTGAGCAGCTTGCTGGCCACCGCGCCCAAGTGGGGATAGTCGAAGCCGGGCATCTCGCGGCGCCCGGTTTCCATGCAAATCCGGCCCTTGGAGTGATTGTTCTCCTTGGTGTTGATGCTCCGCACCAGGGCCATGTGGTGCATCTGCTGGGCCGTGTGCGGCAGCAGTTCACAAACCTGGATGCCGGGCACCGAGGTGCTGATCGCCCGGAACGGGCCGCCGGTATCAGTCTTGGGTTTGGGATCCCAGGTTTCCAGTTGGCTGACGCCGCCATGCAGGAAGATCACCAGCACGTGCTTTTGTTGGGCCGCCAATTGCATTGCGGCCGCCGGCGATGTCAGACCGGCCAGCCCTAGCGCCGATCCAAAGCCAACCAATCCTCCCAGAAACGTCCGCCGTGCGATGACATGTTCGAGCGAGTGGCACGCGTAGTTGTTCTTCATCGGTTCATCTCCTGTTGGCGGCCCGTAGCCCGGTGGATTGGCCGCATAAACCTGGCTGCGCAGCCCCTGGGGGGACCAAGCGGCCGAAGAAGGTATTTTCGGGATTCCATCCTGTTCGAGTTCGTTAAGGGGCCAAGCTACGCTCGTCCCCACTGGCGATCCATCGCGCGGTACTGCCTGCTTGGACGCGCCGCGCGTGCTTGTTAGTGACTGAATCGAAACTCCGACGACGTTAACAGGGCCCAGACCATCTGCTGGATACTGTCCAGCTTGGTCTCAGGATCGCGCATCATGTATTCAATCGCTTCTCGGCGTTCGGCTTCATCGGGCATCCGCGAGAACACCGCCAGGTACAGTTCTTCGACGGCGGCTTGCGGGTCCGTATGATTGCGGACACGGTCGGTGAGTCCGCCGGGCCGCGCCGTCACCCAGCGATTGAGTTGCCCCGCGTTATTGAAAAACAGCGCCTGGTGGATCGTGGCCTGGAAATCCTGCTCCGGTTCGCCGGCCGATCCGCCGAACAACGTCACAAACGGGCCCACATTGCCTTTGAGGGCCACGTTCACCCCTGTTTCAATCAATTCGGCCCGCAACCGCTCGTACTTGGGATTGCCTTCGAAAATGTCGCTGAGACGCGGATCGCCGTTGATCTTAGCTGTCTGGGCAGCACGCTGCGCCTGCGCGATACCGGTCGCTTCCAGCAGGCTGAACGCTAATTGTTCTGGCGACAGTGGCCGAAGTGGCCCGACGGCGTACCGTTCGGGGGCCGCTTGCTCGGGCGTCATGCCTTCGGGGATCAGGCTGCTGCGCTGATAAGCTTCGGTCAGCGCCAGCTCACGCAACAGGTATTTCGCGTCGAAGCCGTGAGCCGCCAACTCCTCGGCCAGCAGGTCGAGCAGTTGCGGATGCGAAGGCGGGTTGTCGGCATGGTCCAGGTCGGGCGGATGCACCAGGCCACGCCCCATCATCACGTACCACAGCCGATTGGCCATGTTGCGGTTGAACCGATGATAAGTCCCGTTGGTCGCCTGCTCGGCCAGCTGCCGACGGCGACTGAACTTGGGAATCGGCCTGATGTCCTTGGCCGGCGCCACCAGGTACGCCTCGCCCTTATCAAACTCAGGTTCCTTGATGATCTCACCGCCGGGCAGCCGCGGCTTGAAATCCTTTTCATCGACGCTCGGATCAAATACCGAGGTGTACGCGACTTCGCCTTCTCCCTTTTCGGCGAAATACGCTGTCTTGGTCTGGGCGTCGGTAAAGACGAAGCTGCGATTCAAGAATGCATAGATGCCGTAATACAGGCTTTGATGGTAATCGCCAATCACCGGGTGATCGTGGCACTGGGAGCACTGTAAGTCCATCCCAAAGAACAACCGGCCCACATCGCGGGTGAGAATGTCGGTATCGCCGCCGCGGTCCAGGTAGAACCGCGCGGCGGGCCGATTCTCGATGCCGTCGGCCGCCAGAATCTCCCGGGCCAATTCATTGAGCGGCTTGTTCTCGGCGAACGACCGGTAAAGGTATTGCTCCCAGTCGGCGGCGGGAACGGCCGTACCGGCCCTCCGCTCCATCCACATCACGTCAAACACGTATTGCATCCGCCGCGCATACTCGGGGCTATCCAGCAGCCGATCGATCAGGGCTTCCCGCTTGTTCTCCGACGAATCTTGAAGAAACTGCTTCACCTCGTCGATCGAAGGGATGCGGCCGGCCAGGTCGAGATAGATCCGCCGCACGAACGTTTCGTCGTTACAGCGCTCCGCAACAGGCTGCCCGGCCAGCGGTTCGGCAATCGCCCGATCGATCCGGACGTGCAGCGGCTCCTCGGCCACGGCTACGCTGGAGGCGGCGAGGACGACTGCGGCCGCAAGTAGCATAAGACCCAACGAGCATCGAACGCCGAGGTGGCAACCAGACCATGGCAATGGAAGCGCATCAGGAACAGGCAGAAACGATCGGCTTCGCTGCGGCAGATGCATGAATGAGCCTTTCGTAGGCCAGGCGGGGAGTATGGGGCGGGACGACTGACGGCTGAAACCGCGACCGGGAAGTTGAACTTCCTCTCACCCAGGATCGCGGAATTCCAAACGCATCGAATCGTGATTATGTATTAATCCTTCTGGCCCCGTTGGTCAAGCGAATTTGCCCCCTTCGCTCCGAGGTAGCGGCCCTCTTGCCCACCAGCTTGCAATACCTCGCGTCTGCCGCCACCTGAAGGGGCAAGTACAAACGCTACAATGATATGCGGAACACTCCGCGGCTTGGTCGGGCTGAACGCGATCTTGCCGACCTTGACGATTCCAGGGTCCACGACTTTGTACCACACCGACGATAACATCGCCGCAATCGCATCCGCACCGGGGGGAAGTTGCCGAGGCATTGTCCGCCTCGCCGGGCCAATCGCCTTGGAATGCCTGGGCCGCATCTTCCGACCGGCCGGCGAAGAAGGGCAAGCTCGCTGGGCCGCGTTGAATCCACAATCGCTGCCAACGGCCATCGAGGGCACCATAGAACTAGCGCCGGGCGTTCAACTGGCCGTCCGCGCGTACCTGTGGCCGGGCACGCGGAGCTATACGCGTTCGCCGCTGGTGGAACTGCACACCGTGGGGGCACCGCCGCTGCTGGAATGGATCGTTGAGCGGTTAGGTGATGCCGGAGCCCGGGCCGCCCTGCCGGGAGAATTTACCCTGAGAGCGTTCCTGGCGGGCCGCCTCGATCTGACCCAGGCGGAAGCCGTGCTGGGCGTCATCGACGCCACAGGTTCGGTAGCACTCGGGGCGGCCCTGAACCAATTGGCAGGTGGCCTGGCCGTACCGCTGGCAGCGCTCCGCGACCGCCTGCTCGACTTGCTGGCCCACCTGGAAGCCGGTCTCGATTTTGTCGAAGAAGATATCGAGTTCATCTCCACGGAGGAATTGCAGCAGCAGTTGGGCGAAGCCCGGCGGCAAGTCGAGGCCATCGCCGCCCAGATGCAGAGTCGCAGTGAGAGCGTGGCACTGCCTCGGGTTGTGCTGACGGGCCTGCCGAACGTGGGCAAGAGCAGCCTGTTCAATGCGCTGCTCCAGGTCGAGGCGAGCGAGTCACCTGGTGGGGAACGGCACTGGGATGGCCCCCCGCCTGGCAACCTGAAGCGAATCCGTACGGCCCTGGTTTCAGACGTGGCTGGTACCACGCGCGATTTCCTGGTGGGCGAAACGTCCATGGCAGGGCAACGCCTGCTGGTGGTCGATACGGCCGGCGTGGAAGAGCTCCGCGCCACAACGAACCCCTTCCGGCCGGACGCCAATCCGGTCTCCACGCAAGCGGCGGCCGAGGCCGCCGCCCAGGCGCTTGGTGATGCGCAGCGCGAGGCCGCGGCCGTGACCTTACTGTGCATTGACGCTAGCCGCGATCTGGACCCTTGGGAGGCGCAGCAGCTAGCCGCGCCCGGCCAGACGAGGCTCACCGTGCTGACGAAGGCCGACCGGCTTGCGCCCGGAGCAGCGCCGCCCGTCCCTGGCATCTTGACCAGCAGCATAACTGGGCAGGGGCTGACGCAACTGCGGCAGGCAATTGCCGAAGCGTTGGCGGCGGAAACGCCCGGCGACGGACAACTTCAAACGGTTGCCACCACGGCAATCCGCTGCCGTGAGAGCCTTCGCCAAGCAGCCCAGTCGCTTGAGCAGGCCACGCAACTGGCAGCCCTGGGCGAAGGTGAGGAACTGATCGCCGCCGAAATTCGCCTGGCCCTCGATGCCTTGGGCCAGGTCACTGGTGCCGTCTATACCGACGACATCCTCGATCGCATTTTCAGCCGTTTCTGCATTGGGAAGTAGCGGCCCGGAGTTGTTGTCGGCCTTCGCCTGTGGGGGGCGGTACTGCCGCCGCACTATGGCTCGCGTGCGACAAACCGCACGCACACCGGCGAGGGCACTTCCACCTCCACGCCGGTGCGCTGGAGCTTTCCAGTGGACGGGTCGATCTTGAACACCAATACGTTGTTGGTGCCCTGGTTGGCCGCGATCAGGAATTGGCCGCTGGGGTCGATGGCGAAGTTGCGGGGCGTTTTGCCACCGGTGGATTCGTGGGCCAGCAGTTCCAGGCGGCCGTCGTCGCCCACGTGGTAGATGGCGATACTGTCGTGGCCTCGATTGGAGCCGTACACGTACCGCCCGCTGGGATGCACCACCACTTCGGCCGTGCTATTGTTGCCGGAGAAGCCCTCCGGCAAGGTGCTGAGCGTTTGAATTTCCTTGAGCCGGCCAGCCTTGCCGTCGTATTCAAACGCCGTCACGGTCGAGTTCAGTTCATTGATGACGTAAGCCAGCTTTCCGTTGGGATGAAACGCAAAGTGCCGCGGGCCAGCGCCGGGCGCCACGCTGGCGGCGGGCGGATCGTTGGGGGTGAGCTTACCGGTTGCCACATCGAACCGGTAGACGAGCAGTTTATCCAGGCCCAAGTCGGCAGCGATGGCGTAGCGGTTCGCCTGGTCGAGATTGATCGAATGGGCGTGCGGCCCCTGCTGCCGCCTGGTGACGCTCGATCCTTCGTGCTGGATGAACGCGGTGCCATCGCCCAAGCTGCCGTCGGACTTGATGGCCACGGCCGTTACGCTGCCGCCACCGTAGTTGGCCAGCAGCACGTGCTTTCCTGCCGCGTCCACGACCACGTGGCATGGCCCCGCCCCTACTGAAGACGCCCGATTCAGCGGCGTCAGCTCGCCCGATCGGCGGTTGATAGCATAGGCGGATACCTCGCCGCCCTGGTTCTTTTGGGCGTTGCCTGTTTCATTGGCGGCATAAAGGTACTGCCCGCTGGGATGAATCGCCAGGAAGGTGGGGTTGGGGCCGGCGTCGGTGCTGCCCAGCGACTCCAGCTTGCCCGTCTTGGTGTCCATGGCAAAGTGGTAAATACCCGGGGCACCGTCCTTCGTGTAGGTGCCGATGTAGACCAGCCACTGCTTTGGTGGGGATTGGACAGCTTCCGGCCCTGCGGCCAAACCAACAGCGCTCATGGTCAGGCATCCGATCAACGTCGTGGCAGCAAGCGTCACACCGTAAAAACGGCAACTGGCGGCACGCAACATGGGGGACTCCCGTGGCAAAAGCTGGCAAGGGCGAATCTCAAGCCAAACCGGGCGATGCTGGTTCGAACGCGGCAAGCATTCTGCGGCGGCGAGCACACGAACGCTACGCGAGGTGCATTCCTTGTCGCCGTGAAACGTACCTGTGCAAGCGCCATGCGTGTTGACGGCACGCCCGGACGGCCCGATTATAACCACAGGAGAACGGTTGTGGGGCAGCAAGAACCACAGAGGGTGCAACATGCTCTGACGGGAACTCGGAGGGGCCAAGTTTTCGCGGAGTGAGCGGCCTTTTGCTGCGAGGATGGCACTCCCCAGTAAGACGAGCGGCAATCCGCCGCCACGGCACATGAGAGGTCGGCCTATCTTCGCGCCCCGTTTCGACAAACGGCCGTCCATGGCGAACCGGCGCCGCGCTGCGACGGATTGGCGGATGCCCGATCAAACTGGCTGGCAGGCTGCCGCGCGGCACGGCGGGCCCAATTCTGGTACGATCACTTCGGCCGTGAAGCGGGTCCCAAGACTGCTCCGTAGCCGCACCACGTTGTCGGCATCCAATCTGCAAAACCAATCCGCAAATTGATGCGACTTAAGAACCCAGAAAATTTATGAGTGAATCGCGCATCTTCCTGTTGTCGCACACCAGTGGCGACTACTCCGAGACCGTGTGGCAGCCACCGGTGGACATCTACCGGAGCACGCGCGGCTGGCTGATCAAGTGCGACCTGGCCGGCGTGCGGCGTGAGGAAGTCTCGGTGCGCGTTGCCGGGCGCCGGTTGACGATCACCGGGAACCGCCGCGACCTGACGATATCCGAAGGGCATCGGGCGTACTCGTTGGAAATTGCATACAACCGCTTCGAGCGCGTGCTGGAGTTGCCCACCGACTTTGCCGGGGCCGATGTGAATGTTGAATATCGCGATGGAATGCTGCTCATTACGCTAGCTTCCTCGGAAACCGGCGGCGAGGGCGCTTAACCACTTAACTGCCGCTGACGATTTGGTGTATCAGTCGCCCACGCGACCATCGCCGGCGAGCAAAGGCGGCTGGCTGTGCTTGGAAACAAACGCCGCGTGCGAGGCAACCGTATCCTGGATCCGCTTTGTCTGTGGAGTAGCCACTAATGAGTGAACCTGCTGCGACAAGCATTCATCCCATCCTTCCCTTGAAGAGCAGCGTTCTCTTTCCCGACATGATGATGCCGCTGGTGATTGGCCGCGAGGCATCGGTCGCCGCGGTGGAGGAAGCCAGCAGCAGCGAAGACAAGCTGCTGGTGGTGGCCAGCCAAAAGGATCCCACCCAGGAAGAACCGGCCGTCGAAGATCTGTTTGAGGTGGCCACGCTGGCCGTCATCAAGAAGATGCAGCGGTCCAACGACGGCGTACAAGTGCTTGTGCATGGGCAACAGCGGGTGGTCCTGTTGCAACCGCAACCGGGGCAGAGCTATCTCAAGGCTCGGGTGCGTCTGCTGCCAGAGCCTGAAGACGGCGGCCCCGAGATCGAGGCCCTGCAGCGATCGATCCACGAGCAAACCGCGCGCATTATCGAGATGCTTCAACCGCAGGCCAGGGCCGGGCTGACGCAGATGCTCGGTGAGTTCAAAGACCCCCTCAAGCAGGTCTACCTGCTGGGTTCCATGCTCCCGATCGACTTGGCCAAGGAGCAGCAACTGCTGGCTGCCAATACCCGGCTCGATGCCCTGCGGCTGATGCTCAGCTATATCACGCACGAAGCCCAGGTGCTGGAATTGCGGCAGCAGATTGCCAGCCAGGCCCAAAGCGAAATGTCCAAGGAGCAGCGGGAGTACCTGCTCCGGCAGCAACTTCGTGCCATCCAGCAAGAGTTGGGGGAAACCGATCCCGAAACGGCCGAGATCAACGAGCTGCGCAAGCAGTTGGACGAAGCCGATCTGCCCGACTACGTCCGCAAGGAAGCCGAGCGCGATCTGAACCGGCTGCAACAGATTCCGCCTGCCTCACCCGAGCACCAGCTCACGCGCAGCTACCTGGAAATGGTCCTGGAGTTGCCCTGGAAGCAAACGACCGAGGACGTGATCGATCTGAAACGAGCCAGGGAAGTGCTCGACGAAGACCATTACGACCTGGAAGACGTCAAAGATCGGATCATCGAGCACCTGGCAGTGCTCAAGCTCAATCCGCAGGCACGAGCGCCCATCTTGTGCTTCGTCGGTCCGCCGGGGGTGGGCAAGACATCGCTGGGCCAATCCATCGCCCGATCACTCGGCCGCAAGTTTGAGCGCATGAGCCTGGGCGGTTTGCACGACGAATCCGAACTGCGCGGCCATCGGCGGACCTACATCGGAGCGATGCCGGGCCGGATCATCCAGGCCATCCGCCGCGCGGGCGTGCGCAATCCGCTGTTGATGCTCGACGAAGTCGATAAAGTGGGCCGCGACTTCCGCGGCGACCCTACCTCCGCCTTGCTCGAAATCCTTGACCCGGCCCAGAATCATCAGTTCCACGACAACTACCTGAACTTGCCCTTCGACCTGTCGGCCGTGTTCTTCATCGCGACGGCCAACACGCTCGATACCATCCCTGAGCCGTTGTTGGACCGGATGGAGGTCATTCGCCTGTCGGGATACACCGACGACGACAAACTGCATATTGCGAGGCGTTACCTGGTGCCGCGCCAGTTGGAACAAAACGGCCTGACGCCGGAACAGCTCACCATCCCCGATCAGACGCTTACCCACGCGATCCGCCGGTATACACGCGAAGCCGGCGTGCGCGAGTTGGAGCGGATCATTGGCCGGTTGTGCCGCAAGATTGCGACCCGATTCGCGCAGGGCGAAACGGACCCGGTCACCATTGGGCCTGAAGACCTGCCCGAGTTGCTGGGGCGCGAGCGGTTCTTCCAGGGCGACGTGCGAAAGGATTTGCCGCCCGGCGTGGCCGCCGGATTGGCCTACACGCCAGCAGGCGGCGAAGTGCTGTATGTCGAGGCCGTGCTGCTCCGCAAAGGCGGGGAAGTCAAGCTTACCGGCAAGTTGGGCGACGTGATGCGCGAATCGGCCCAGGCTGCCTTGAGCTTCATTCAAGCCTATGCAAACCGCCTGGGGGTGAAGCCCGAATTGTTGGAACGGGGAGTTCATATCCACGTTCCCGCCGGTGCCACCCCCAAGGACGGCCCCTCGGCCGGCGTGACGCTCGCCACCGCCCTGACATCGCTTTTCACCGGCCTCCCGGCCGATAGCGAAACGGCCATGACCGGCGAGATCAGCCTCAGCGGCCTGGTTTTGCCCGTAGGCGGGATTAAGGAGAAGGTGCTGGCGGCGCACCGCGCCCGGATGCGGCGCGTCATTTTGCCCAAGCAGAACGAACCCGATCTGGAGGACGTGCCCCAGCACGTACGCGACGAACTGTCGTTCGTCTTCGCCGAGCGGATTGAAGAAGTGCTGACTGCCGCCATCCCTGGTGTGACGCTGGAACCGCAAATGGCGGAGTAGCGGCGGTAACGGCCACTACGCGGTATTGCGTCCATATCGGCCGACCAATTGGGCCGTACCCAGGATGTGACCCTGCATGGCTCGTTCGACCTCTCGGCGGGGTGCCCCGGCCTCCAATCCCAACGACTCGATATCCAGCGCATATAACTTGAAAAAGTAGCGGTGCTGGCCGTGCTTGGGAGGTGGGCAGGGGCCGCCGTAGTGGTCGTGCTGAAAGTCGTTGCGGCCGCCGATTCCCGTGTTGTCCCATGTGAGTTCTGCCGCGTCGGCAGGGATGTCAAACCGGACCCAGTGCGTGAACGTGCCGTGCGGAGCGTCCGGATCATCCACAATCAGCACAAAACTCCGGGTGCCCTGGGGCGCATGCCTCCAGCCCAACTCCGGCGGAGCATTGTCGCCGTCGCAGGTATGAACCGGCGGGATCGTATCATTGTGGGCAAAGCTGGGACTGGTCAGCGTGAATCCTGGTTCGGCCATGATGTCCAGCTCCTTGATCGTACCGGGGAGGGAACGGCTGCCCCCTCCGCTCCCGGGGCCAGAAGCCGCGGCGTCTCCCACCGATGGGGTTGAATGAAAACGGCCGCCAACGTTTCTGCGCTGGTGACTGCCTGGCTTGATGGTGCAGAACCGGTGCCAGAAGGACTGCCGGCTCCCGCCGTGCGGCACGCCCCCAGTCGCGGTAATGGGCAAGTGCCGCCAAACCATTGGCGGCTGGTACTTGTCCCGGGGCCGTTGCACCGATCGGTGGATCACAACGTCTGGTAGCGCACCACCAGGCTGTCCGGCGAGCGTGCAGTCGCAAGCCATTGCAAATAAATAGCTTGCGTCGATGCCTCGGCCAGGATTCCGCTTCCCGCGTAGAATGAGTGGTCCTTTATTTGCGGCGTCTGCATCAGCCCATCAACGGCGCCGCCACGGCACATCTCGTCACTGGTCCATTCCGGAGGTAGCAGCATGACGGAGCCGTTACCGCTCAAGTCGATTCACCACGTCGAACTGCTGGTGGGAAATGCCAAGCAGGCTGCGTTCTATTACCGCAAAGCCTTCGGCTTCTCGCAGTTGGCCTACGCGGGGCCCGAGACGGGCGTTCGCGACCAGGCCTCGTACGTGCTTCAGCAAGGCAAGATTCGCCTGGTGGTCAGCACGCCACTGTTCCCTGAAGACCCGATGACGAATTATCTCAAGCTGCATGGCGACGGCGTGCTGGACATCGCTTTTCTGGTGGACGATGTCGACGCCACGTTTGCCGAAGCCGTAGCTCGGGGCGCGCAAGTAAACCGCGAACCGTACGATCTTTGCGACCAATACGGTCGCGTTCGCAGGGCCAAGATTCGCGCCTACGGCGATACGCTGCACTCGTTCATTTCCCTGGCCGACTACCGCGGTCCGTTCCTGCCCGGCTACGAGATTCGCCGCAAGCCGCAAGCCAGCGCCGGGCTGCGCGCGATCGACCATATCGTGGGCAATGTCGAAGATGGCCGGATGAATGACTGGGGCACCTATTACAACAAGGTGCTCGGCTTTCACCAGTTCATGTCGTTCGACGACAAGGATATTTCCACGGAATTCACGGCCCTGCGCAGCAAGGTCATGGCCGATCCCACGGGCCGCATCAAGTTCCCCATCAACGAACCGGCCGAGGGTAAGCGCAAGAGCCAGATTGCCGAGTACCTGGAGTTCAACGGCGGGCCGGGGGTGCAGCACATCGCCTTGCTGACTGACGATATCATCCACACGGTGAGCGTGCTGCGGGATAACGGCATCGACTTTCTGCGGATTCCTGCGACCTACTACGAAGACCTGGAGGAACGGGTCGGCCCCATCGCCGAAGACATTGCCGCCGTCAAGGAATTGGGAATCCTGGTCGACCGCGACGATCAGGGCTACCTGCTGCAAATCTTCACCCGACCGGTGGAAGACCGCCCCACGCTGTTTTACGAGATCATTCAACGGCGGGGCAGCAACGCCTTCGGCAAGGGGAACTTCCGCAGCCTGTTCGAGGCCATCGAACGCGAGCAGGCCGCCCGCGGCAACCTGTAAAGATACTGGAAGCTCAGGACGCTTTAGCACGCGGATGGCGCGCCCTTTCTAAAGCCAGGCCATCGCGAGCAAGGGCGCGCAAGCGTCGGTGACCGTCTAAGCAGCGCCGTGGTGTGTGCTGCACACCATAGCTCGATGGCGCACATTTCTGCCTTCAGGATTGGGTATCGAGCGCCTCGGCATCGACCACGTCCGGCGCTGCCATTTCCTCGATCATCCGCTGGGTGCTTTCCGGATCCACGGCCCGGCACGTGGCCGTCAGGGTATCGGCCAGGTCGCGGAAATCGACTTGCCAACTGGCGGGGTCCACACCCTCGGGTTCAAACTGGGCGAACTCTCCACAAAGCAGGATCAGCCGCAGCAGGTGCCGGAACACGATGCCTTCCTGTTTGACGAGATCCCGGGCTTTGACGAACTTATTGAAGTCGCCGCCGGCTCGCAGAATCTCGCCGGCCGCCCAGACCGATTGCGTCTTCAGGTCGGGCACGCCGGGGAAGTCGGCATCGAACAACAACCGGAGCTTCTCGGCTAGCGGAGGCATCCGCGGTTCTTCGTCTTCGTCGTCGCGGTTCCGGCCGGGGCCGCCCCGCCGCGGGTCGGATTCCTCGGAGGGCTCGCTGGGAGGCAACATCAGCCCCCGCGTCAGCAGTTCGTGGTCGAGGAATTCCAACGCCAACGGGCCGGGCGGTAATTCTTCTGGCGGCGGGACAGGCAAACGCCGGACGATGGGCGGCGGTAACTCCAAAACGCTTTCCAGCGCCTGAATGCGCTCGTCGCGGTCCGCTTGCGGCAGCAGCTTCAGCAGAAAGGCCCCGTACAAAGGGTTGACGCTCTTGAAAACCAACAGCTTGCGAAGCTCGGACGTGGGATGGGCGAGAACCGGCTCGTAGGCCGGTTTGCGCGGCTGTTCTTCCTCCGTGGAGGAAGCGCCGGTTGCCGAACGCGCTCCGCTTTGCGGCGTGGTGCTCCGTGAGGGACCACTAGCCTGCTGGTCGGCAAAAAAGGCTGCGAAGGCATTCTGAGGGGAAGAGGACGCGGCTGGCTCGCTGCGACCGGTCGGGCTGGCATCAGCGGCCGCTTCGCCGCCTCTTGCCGTTTGAGGCCTGGCAGTCACCGGCGGCGGTGGTTCGAGCGTGACGTAGCCGCCGTGATGCAGCAACCGCAACATCCGAATCAACGTGGCTTCGCCTTCTTCAATTTTTTTCGCATCCATCAGCCGCTTGTGGACGACCTGCCGGATGCGGGCAATCTCGGGCGACAGCTCCAACATATACGCCAACAACCGCCACGGCAGGTGCCCTCGGCTCGCAAGCTTGCCCGGCGGGGCCGCCTTCAGCTTTTCGAACTGTTGCTCGTTCCAGTACTGCTGGTTGTCGCGCCGCGTGGGCCGTTTTTTCTTGAGGGCCTTCTTGGCCGCCAGCAATCCGGGGTCCTTGGTGTCTTCTGGAATGGATTCGTACTTCTGCCGCCAGCGAAGGATTTTGACGTCGTCCTCGTGGGCCAGCGCGTAGACGTGCCCCTGGGTATCGAATTGTGGACGCCCGGCGCGGCCGAAGATCTGGTGGGCCACGCTGGGGTCGATCATGGTTTTCTTGCCGAAGGGCCCCTTGAGCAGCGTGGACAACACCACGCTGCGGGCCGGAAGGTTGATGCCCGCCGCCAGGGTTTCGGTGCAGACCGTCACGGCCAGGAGCTTGCGCAGGTACAGGTCCTCTACGATGCGGCGATATTTGGGCAGCATACCGGCATGGTGGACACCTACCCCCCGCACCAGCAGTTGCTGGAGCTTGGGGCCGACCCCCTGGCTCCAGTCGTGTTTCTTAAGTTCCTCGGAAAGTTGCTGCTGCCGGGCTTTGTCTACCAGCGGCTTGCCCTTGAGTTGCTCGGCCACCGTCCAGCATTCGTCGCGGTTGAAGCAAAAGATCAAGGCAGGGGTGCGGCGACTGTCTTCATCGCCGCTGGCCATCTCCTCGATGAGTTCGTTGAGCAGGGCATCTTCCACCCAGTGATAGGTCAACGGTACCCGCCGCTCGGTCCCCTCCACCAGTTCCACGCTGCGCCCGTGCGAACGCTTGAGCCACGCGACAAATTCGGCCGCGTTGCCGACCGTGGCCGAAAGAAGCAATAGCCGCACGTGCCTGGGAAGTAACGCCAGCGACAACTCCCAGACGATCCCTCGCTCGCGGTCGTTGAAGCTGTGGAACTCGTCCATCACCACCGCGTCAACGTCGTCGAACGAAAAGCCCTCGGGATGCAGCAACCGGTTGAGCAGAATTTCCGCCACCACGACCAGCACGCGGGCCTGCGGGTTCACCTTGCGATTTCCGGTGACCAGGCCAACATCGTCCGCGGAGAAGCCCCAGCGGACGGCATTGGCTTGCATCTCGGCGAACTTCTGCTCGGTCAGCGCGATCAGCGGCGTGGTGTAATACGCGGTGCGGCCGGTGTGGAGGGCTTCGAACAGCGCCGCTTCGGCGATTACCGTCTTGCCGGTGCCGGTGGGCGCGCAAACCAGCACTCCCTGCTCCGAGGTAAACCACGCCAACAGCGCTTCTTCCTGCACCGGGTATGGCTCGTAGGGAAGCTGCTCCAGGTAACGTTCAGCAAGCTCGTCGCGTGTCAGCTCGGATTGGCTCATCCGTTCTCACTGGTTAGCGCCACAGTTGGTGGGGAGTTGCGGCAATGTCTTGGCGGAGCCTGTTATGGCGAGTATAGGCCGAATCCATGTCGCCAATCACGTCCACGGCTCAGTGCTTCTCACTGTGTGCCACGGCTTTGTATGCCATGGCCCTGCGAGCCGTGCCTGGCGCATACTGGCATACCCCACGGAACGGGAAGGCTTGCCTCGCTGCAGTACCGCGCACATCGTGGTCGATGGGGGCTGTCCGGCCGCAACACGCCTTAGCTGGGCACCGGCACTTCGTCGACCATCCGCTCGATTTGTTTCTCGGCGGTTTCACTGCTGCCGC
>CAZEEG010000075.1:0-21960 GCA_964511065.1 uncultured Pirellulales bacterium
TGCCTCGGCCGCGGAAAATGCTACCGGCATGCCGTCGCCCACCACCGGCATCGTCACGCCGCGGCATTACCTGCCCAAGGCCAAGCGGGTGATCTTCCTCTGCATGGCCGGCGGGCCCAGTCACCTGGAATCGTTCGACTACAAGCCCAAGCTGGCCGAGATGGACGGCAAGCCGATGCCGCAGTCGTACACGGCCGGCATGCCCATCGCGCAGCTTCAGGGCCGGCCGCTGAACTGCCTGGCGCCGCAGCACCCGTTCAAACGGTTCGGGCAGTCCGGGCAGCAGATCGCCACGATCTTTCCGCATATCGGCTCGATTGCCGACGAGATCTGCATCATCAACTCCATGGTCACCGAGGCCATCAACCACGATCCGGCCCACACCTATATGAACACCGGCAGCCTGATCTCGGGGCGGCCATCCATGGGGTCGTGGATCAACTACGGCCTGGGTAGCGAAAGCCAGGATCTGCCCGGCTTCGTGGTGATGACTTCCATTGGCCGGTTTGGGCAAAGCCAGCCGATTGCGGCCCGGCAGTGGCACAGCGGATTTTTGCCCAGCCGGTTCCAGGGCGTGGAGTTCCGCTCGCAGGGCGATCCGGTGCTGTACGTGCGGAATCCCGAGGGGGTGAGCCCTCAGCGGCAGCGCGACGTGGTGGAAGCCGTGCAGCAACTCAACCAGATGCAGGATGCCCTGGTCGACGATCCCGAGATTGCCACGCGGATTGCCGCCTACGAAACAGCGTTTCGCATGCAAGCCAGCGTGCCGGAGTTGATCGACGTTTCAGACGAACCGCAACACGTGCTCGACCTCTACGGCACCAAAGGGGCCGATGGTTCGTTTGCCGGCAACTGCCTGCTTGCCCGGCGCCTGGCCGAGCGGGGCGTGCGGTTCATCCAGCTTTACCACCGCGGTTGGGACCACCACGGCGGCGTGCAGAAGAACATGGAAGGCTCGGCCGGCGAAGTCGATCGGGCGTCGGCGGCGCTGGTCGCGGACCTCAAGCGGCGTGGCATGCTCGATGATACCCTGGTGATCTGGGGTGGCGAGTTCGGCCGCACACCCATGGCCCAGGGCAACGGCCGCGACCACCACATTAAAGGTTTTTCGCTGTGGATGGCCGGCGGCGGCATTCGAGGCGGCATCACGCACGGCGCCACCGACGAGCTGGGTTACAACGCCGTGGAAGATATCGTCCACGTGAACGATTTCCACGCCACGATCCTGCACCTGCTGGGGATCGACCACCGCCGCCTGACGTACCGTTTTCAAGGGCGCGATTTCCGCCTGACCGACGTGGCCGGCCACGTGGTCGAGCGGATCCTGGCCTGAGCGGCCCGCCGGCAACCCGCCTGGCCCCCGCCTCCCGCATACCGCCAACCGCATCACCGCCAACCGCATCCCTCCGTAACCGCTTGGGAGTCTACCGGCCATGTTTCACTATCCTTGCGGACGCGTTCAGCCGCTGCCCCTCACGCGGCGCGAAGCCCTCTCCCGCGGCGCGCTGGGGTTTGGGGCCGTTGCGCTGTCCACGCTGCTGGGCGATTGGGGGCACGCGGCACCGGGCCAGGTGGAAGGCAATGCAACTGGCGCCCGCAGTCCGTTTGAACCGCGGCCCGGCCACCACCCGGCCAAGGCGCGGAGCGTAATCTTCCTTTACATGGACGGCGGGCCAAGCCAGGTGGATACGTTCGATCCCAAGCCGCGGTTGGACCGCGAAAACGGCAAGCCGTTCGGGGCCAAGATTCAGCCCACCCAGTTCAACAACATCGGCAACACGCTGGCCAGCCCCTGGAAGTTCCGCCAGTACGGCGAGTGCGGGACGCCCGTCAGCGACTTGTTTCCGCACATCGCCCAGCACGTGGACCATCTGGCGGTGGTCCGCTCGATGACCTCCAACTTTCCCGAACACACCAACGCCAACTACTTCCTGCACACCGGCCACGGGCAGCAGGGCCGGCCCAGCATGGGCGCCTGGGTAGGTTACGGACTGGGCAGTGAATGCCGCAACCTGCCCGGCTTCGTGGTGCTCAACGGCGGCCTGATCCCGCCCGGCGGCATGGATAACTTCAACTCGGGTTTTCTGCCGGCCACGTACCAGGCTTCGCTGTTTCACTCGGGCAAGACACCGCTGGCCAACGTGCAGCCCACCGAGGCCAGGCCCAGCCTGCAACGCAACAAACTGGCCCTGCTCCAGCGGTTGGACCGCGCGGTATTGGAGCAGATGGGCCGCGTGGATGCCCTGGAATCGGCCATCGCCAACTATGAACTGGCCTATCGCATGCAAGCGGCCGTGCCGGAGTTGACCGAACTGGGCCGCGAAACGCGGGCAACCCACCGCCTGTACGGCACCGATTCCGACAATCCGCCCACGGCCATTTTCGCCCGGCAGTGCCTGTTGGCGCGGCGGTTGGTCGAAGCCGGCGTGCGGTTCATCGAACTGACCTGCCCCTCGGTCGGTGCCGATCGCTGGGACCAGCACGGCAACTTGAAGGACGGGCACGAGCGCAACGCCCGGGCGGTCGATCAGCCGATTGCCGGTCTGCTGGCCGACCTGCACAGCCGGGGGCTGCTGGATTCGACACTGGTGGTGTTTGCCGGCGAGTTTGGCCGCACGCCGTTCGCCCAGGGGGCCAACGGCCGGGACCACAACCCGTTTGGTTTTTCGATCTGGCTGGCCGGGGGCGGGATTCGCGGCGGAACCGTGTACGGCGCGACCGATGAATACGGCTACCACGCCATCGAAAACAAGCTCCAGATTCACGACCTGCACGCCACGATGCTGCACCTGCTGGGAATCGACCACACGCGGCTGACATTCCGGTTCAGCGGGCGCGACATGCGCCTGACCGATGTTCACGGCAACGTGGTGCATGATATTCTGGCGTAAGCTCCGCGCGTACAATTGGAGGTCATGTGCGGCGTGCCGTGGGTGCTGTGCCAGGCGCCCGGCCACGGCCGCATGCTCGCTCCCTACGGACGTCAGGTTCCTCCACGCTCCCCACCAGCAGGTTCGCCCTTGATGAAGCCCCGGAAGGCCACGCTGCGCCAGCGGCTGAAAACCACGTTCCCCATCACGCTCAGTGCCGTGTTGGCGATGCTCAACGTGGCGCTGATGGTGTGCTGGATCGTGCTGCTGGCGCATTTCGACGCGTGGAGCGGACTGGCCATCGGCACCGTGGTCTTTGCACTCACCCTGCTGGGGTTGATGTTCTATTCGTTCCTGCACGTGAAGGAAACGCGGCTCAACCAGCGGCAAGCCAACTTCATCGACAGCGTAACCCACGAGTTGAAAAGCCCAATCGCTTCGCTGCGGCTGTACCTGGAAACGCTCCAGCTGCGGCCACTGCCGCGCGAGCAGCAGGAAGAGTTCTACCGAACGATGGCCTCGGAACTCCAGCGGCTGGACGACTTGATCAGCCAACTGCTGGAGGTCGCGCGGCTGGATGCACTGGGCCACGACTCCCCGGCGGAGGACGTGCCTTTAACGCCCGTCCTGGAACGGTGCGCCCGTTGGGCCGCCGAGCATCAGCGCTACGACCCGGCCGACGTGTTCGAAATGCGGATCGAGCCGGCGGTGATTCGGGCGGTGCCCATGGTCCTGGAAATGATCTTCCGCAACCTGCTGGATAATGCGGTCAAGTATGGTGGGCGGCCGCCGCGCGTGGCAGTGGAAGTTGCCCGGCAAGGAAGCAAAGTCCGCGTTCGGGTGATCGACAACGGGCATGGCGTGCCGGAGGAAATCCGCGGCCAGATTTTTGGCCTGTTCGTTCGCGGAGGTCGCGAGTTGGAACGCAAGCAGAAAGGGACAGGGCTAGGGCTGTATATTGTTCACACGCTGGTCCGCCAGCTCCGCGGCAACGTGTGCGTGCTGCCCCGCGAAGATGGCGAGGCCGGCTGTATTTTTGAAGTGGTCCTGCCAGCAGGGGCAGCGCCGTGCAATTGCTGATTGTGGAAGACGAGGCCGCACTGGCCGGCGGGTTGAAGTTCAACTTCGAGCAGGAAGGCTACCGGGTGGCGGTCGTGGGCGACGGCCCGGCCGCATTGCAGCGGATCGCGCAAGGGGACATCGACCTGGTGGTCTTGGACCTCATGCTGCCTGGCATGAGCGGTTACGATATCTGCGAGGAGATTCGCCGCGTCGATCCCGACCTGCCCGTCCTGATCCTCAGCGCCCGTACCTTGAGCTTCGACAAGACCCAGGCGTTCGACTGCGGGGCTGACCAGTACCTGACCAAGCCGTTTGAGTTAGCCGAACTGCTAAGCCGGGTGCGAAACCTGCTCAAGCGGCGGCGCCGCCAGGCTGTGCAACGTGTTGCGACGCACGAACCGCAGGGCGCCTTTCAACTGGGGGCGGCGCACGTCAACCTGGAGACCTTCCAGGTGATGCGCGACGGCCAAACCACGGAACTCACCACGCTCGAAGCGCAACTCCTGCGCTACTTCCTGCAGAACGCCGGCCGCGTGCTCTCGCGGACTGAGATTCTGGAAGAAGTCTGGGGCGAGCGCAGCGACATCTCCACCCGATCCATCGACAACTTCGTGCTGCGACTCCGCAAACTGATCGAACCGGACCCGGGCCGGCCTGTGCATCTGCTTTCAGTACGCGGGACTGGCTACCGCCTGGTGCGCAACCCGTAGGCCGGTTGCTTGCCGCCCGGCAAATGAACGCACAGCACACCATGTCGGGTAACGCCGGACCGGACAGTTGCTGCGCGGTGCACCTGCGGTTCCAGCGCTTCGCTCAATGCCGCCAGAAGGTCCGTTTTCGCTGGCAAAGCCCGCGACACGCATTCAGAATAACCATTTGTCTCTCGCGACCCGGGCCCGTTCGCCGGCTGGTCGTCCCCCGCCCCTCTCATCCACCGGGAGTTCTCTCGCGATGCGCAAGGAATCATTCATTTGGATGTTGTTCGTCGCGAGTCTGTGGGGCTGTTCGCCAACTTCGACTTCGCCCGGGCCTGATTCGGCGGTTGAACCGGCCCAGGCGGCGCCGCTGGATACAGGCGAGGATCAAGCCCCGGGGCAGGCCGACCTCCGGCCCGATAGCCAGATTGATCCAGTGCCGCCTGCCGATTCCTTCCCGAATCCGCAACCGGCGGTGGTCGCCGTCGCCAAACTCGATTGGCCGACCTTCCGCGGTCCCACGGGGCAGGGCATCAGCGAGGCCACCGGCCTGCCGCTGCGCTGGAGCCAGGAGGAGAACATCGCGTGGAAGACGCCGCTTCCGGGGCCAGGAGCCTCCAGTCCCGTGGTGTTTGGCGACCGCATCTACCTCACCTGCTATACAGGTTATTTCGTCGATGGCCGGCCCGGTGGCAGCCAGGAAGATTTGAAGCGGCACCTGCTGGCAATCTCGCTCGATGGCGAGGTGTTGTGGGATGTACCCACGCCGGCGAAATTGCCCGAGGAAGAACGGATTCGGGATCACGGTTTTGCGGCCAGCACGCCGGCGGTGGACGCCCAGCGGATTTATGTCTTTTACGGCAAGACCGGCGTGTTCGCCTTCGACCATGGGGGCAATCCACTGTGGCATGCCGACGTGGGCAGCGGCACCAGCGGTTGGGGGACCGCAGCCTCGCCGGTGCTGTACGAGGACCTGGTGCTGATCAACGCCAGTGTGGAAAGCGGCGCCTTGTACGCCCTCGATCGCACCACCGGCAAACAGGTCTGGAAGGCTGAAGGTATCCGCGAGTCGTGGAACACGCCGGTGGTGGTCAAGGCCGATTCGGGCCGCGAGGAACTGATCGTGGCGCGGCAGGGCAACGTGCTGGCCTTCAACCCTCGCACGGGCGAACCATTGTGGTCGTGCAAGACGGACATTGGCTGGTACATGGTGCCCAGCGTGGTGGCTGCCGATGGCGTGGTGTATTGCCTGGGCGGCCGTTCTGGCGTGGCGGCTCTGGCAGTGCGCTGCGGCGGCAGCGGCGACGTGACCGGCACCCATCGGCTATGGACCAGTATCAAGGGCTCGAACGTTTCCTCGCCCGTCTATCACGACAAGCAGCTGTACTGGGTCCACGAAAGCCGCGGTACCGCCTTCTGTGCCGATGCTGCATCGGGCGACGTACTCTACGAGCGACGGCTTGAACGCGCCGGCCAGGTGTATGCTTCTGCCCTGCTGGCGGGCGGCCGCATCTACTACCTGACGCGCGACGGCAAGATGTTTGTGGTTGCAGCCAAGCCGGAATTTGAACAACTGGCGGTGAACGATCTGAATGATCGCAGCATCTTCAATGGCAGTCCGGCCGTCGCCGGCAAACGCCTGCTGATCCGGTCCGACAAGTATTTGTACTGCATTGGCCAGGAGTAACGGGCAGGTGAGCAGTTTCGTCGCCCGGCCGGTCGCCGATGGCGAAATGGAAGTCAAGCCCGACGCATCAGCGAGGGAGTTCCTGTTTTTCCTTACTCACACATCGGGCAGGGATTGGTAGCGACAGTGTGGCAGCGGTGCCCGGCACGAAGCGGCGTGATCGCACTGCACGCTTCGCCGCCTGCGTGAAATCGTCGCAAGGTTTCGCGTCACTCCGGTTCAACGGCACTGCGAAAGCCCAGGCCGATGATCATGGTGCCCAACCCGGCTACGGCCAGGCATGCGGCCGCCGCCTGGCTGTAGGTCAATGCACCGTAGAGGTGGGAGGGCACCTGGTCTGCCGGCGCGGCCTCGACCGCCGCCATCGCGGCCCGGCCCTTGGCGGCCGCCAGCTGGTATAGCAGGCCGAAGGTGGTCGCCGACAAAATGGCAAACGTCAATACGCTGGTCCAGAACGTGGAGCGGCGGTTGTCGATCTCGTGGGGATCGAGCCAGAACAGTTTCCAGATGCCCATGGCCAATACGATCGTTGCCGAGAACAGCGTGAACGCCGCCAGCGTCGAGCGCTGCACGCCCGAGTGGATCAAGCGACCGACGTTTTCAGGGGTTATCAGGTCGGGCTGGCGGGTGATTTCCTCCAGATGCCCGGCCACGTATTTGATGGCCGCAAACAGCATGGTACTGCCAACCAGGATCATCAGCGCGCCCAGGACGATGCCCGACCGGGCCGCCCAGCCTACACGGAACTGCCGCCGGGCCTGTCCCAAGCCGTAGATCACCAGGCACATGCCCAGCCCCAGGCCCATGCTGGCGATGCCGATCAGGTTCAGTTCGCGGACGACGTAATCGGCCGGTTCCGTCAGCGAGGTGAGCGTGCGCACGATCGCCCCGCCCCACAACACCATGACCAGTGCCGAAAGGACTGCAACGAAGACGCCCAAGGCTGCACAAAACCGGTTCCAAACCATCGAAGTCGCCTTGCCTTTACGGATGCTCGCCCAGCAAATGGTTGTGCTGTTTCCTATCGACGCGCCTGGATGATATGGGTTCAGTCATCAAACATAGATGGCACGCAGTGCAGAAATGTAATATGGCTCGTCCGTCAAAAATGGATGATGCGATTCTGCCTATCTAGGCATGCCACGCGGCCTCAAGACCGAGGTTGTCTGCTGGCACGTTGGTTCCATCGTCTGGCTTAGGGCGGTTCACCACAGCCGCATGGTTTCCGTAAACAGCTGACGCAAGTCGTCTTCGCTGGCTGGCCGGGGCGAAAGCTTGGTCACGCGGTGCTGCGGCAGTGTCCCGGCCACCAGTTGCGGAATGTCGTCCGCGGTAAAGCCGATGGCCTCCAAACCTGATGGCAGCCCCAGGCTGCGAATCAATTCCACCAGGCCCGCGGCAAGCCGCTCGCCGATCTGGGGTAAGTCGTCGGCCGTAACGTCCATGCCCAGCGCTTGCGCCGCGCGGAGATGCCGCTGGGGGCAGGCCTGCGACGTGAAGCGAAACACGGCCGGCGCCTGCAACACCACCGAGATGCCATGCGGCACCAGCGGGTGATCCTCGGGATAGCCCTCGGGCTGATAGTTACGGACCATGCCGCTGACCGGGTAGCTCATGCCGTGGCACAGATGCACGCCCGCGTTGCCAAAGCCCATCCCGGCCATCGTCGCCGCCAGCAGCATATTGCTGCGGGCTTCTTCGTCGCTGCTATCCGCATACACCCGCGGCAGGTATTTGCCGGTCAGTTCCAGCGCCCGTAGCGACCAGATATCGCTAATGGGGTTGGCTCCCTGGTAGGCGGGGCGCAGCAGCGGGCGAGCGGGCCGCGGGCGCTGATCGAACGGTAGCGCGGTGTAACTCTCCAGCGCATGGCACAGCACGTCCAGGCCTGTCGAGGCGGCCACCAGCGGCGGCAGCGTGCGAGTGTTTTCCGGATCGACCAGTCCCAAGGTCGGTTTGAGGCGGCGATGGGCGATTCCCGTCTTGGCATGCATCGAGGTCAAATCGAAAATCGCCACGCCCGTCGTTTCGCTGCCCGTGCCCGCCGTGGTCGGCACGGCGATCAGCGGTTTGAGCGGGCCGGGGACGGGTTTACCCTGGCCCAGCGGGGCGTTGACGTACTCCATCAGTTCGGCCGGATAGGTCGCCAGCAGGTTGGCGACCTTGGCAGTGTCGATCACCGAACCTCCGCCCACGGCCACGAAACCGTCGTAGGTGGTTTGCTTTGCCGCATCGACCGCGGCCAGCAGCGACTGATCGGTGGGTTCCACGCGGACGGCGTCATAAACGTCGAAGCCGATGCCCTCGCTCCGCAGCGACTGGCAGACGGTATCCACCGGTTGGAGCGTGGCGAGACGGCGGTCGGTGAAGACCAACACGCGCTTGGCACCGAGATCGGCCAGGTCCATTCCGATTTCGGCGGTCACGCCGCTGCCAAACCGGATGTTCGAAGTGGCCATCTCAAATGCAGTATCGCGCGGTTCCGGCATGCCGTTGGCTCCTGTCGCCCCCAGGGTGTAACGAGATGGATGTTCAATCTGGACGGTGCGGCGCGATCGAGAACCCCCCCGTGCACCGCCGCCAGAGCTGTTGCAAAAAAGAGTAGGCCCAACTGGACAGACCGTGCGGTGGAGTGCCGGGTTCGATCGGTACGGCTTTGCGCGGCAGGTGCCCCCGTTCCGGTTGTGCCGGGAACTTGTGGAGCAAGTGTCGCTCTCCCCCCACATGGCGGCCTGTCCAGAACCATTCTATCGGTTCAGGGCTGAATCGTCTTGGAGGGTGGCGAGCGCGATGCGAGGTGCCGTTCGCGCGCGGCGGCCTCTTGCGGTTGATGGAACCAGGCGCCATCGGGACTGCGGGCCGATTGGCCGCACCTTGCCGCTGCACGCGGGGCACCCATAATGAACGGTTGTTCGCCTGTGCGTAACCGCTCCGGCGAAATTGGCATCCATTGGTGGCTTGCGGCGAACATGCTTTGCCGGCGCGCCGCCCAGGGATGTTTGCGTTCCGCGTGCTTTCTTCGCTAATCCCGTCATTCGCTTGCTGGACTGCCCTTGGCTTGGGCACCAACAGCGGTTGTAGCTGCCCCCCCGCGATGCGTTCTCCGCTGGTCGTAACCGACGGTTTAACCAAATGTTATGGCGGTTTCACCGCGCTGGATCGCTGTACGCTGACGGTCGAGCGGGGCGAAATCTTCGGGCTGCTTGGTCCCAATGGCTCGGGCAAGACCACGCTGCTGCGAACGCTGATGGGGTTCCTGCGGCCCACATCAGGCACGGCCACCATCGACGGTTTGGACTGCTACCGCCAAGCGCGACAGGTGCACGCCAAGGTGAGCTATCTGCCCGGCGATGCCCGATTGTTCCGCGGGATGGATGGCCGCCAGGTGCTGCGATTTTTCCAGTCGGTACGGCCCGACGGCAACCTGCCCCGGGCGCTGGAACTGGCCGAGCAGTTGGAACTGGACCTTTCGCGGCAAGTGGCCCGCTGTTCGACCGGCATGCGGCAGAAGTTGGCCTTGGTGGCCATCTTGGCGATCGACGCACCGCTGCTGATCTTGGACGAACCGACCAGCAATCTCGATCCCACCACGCGCTCGCAGGTGCTGCACATTGTGCAGGACGCGCGGCGCGTGGGCCAGACGGTGATTCTCTCGTCGCACGTGCTTTCGGAGATCGAGGCCATCTGCGACCGCGTGGCGGTGTTGCGGCGGGGCGAGTTGGTTCACCTCCAGGCGCTGGCCGAGTTGAAACGCCAGCACCGGATCGAGGCCTTGTGGCAGGGCGAGGTTCCGCCGCTTCCACCCAAGTTGCAGGGAGTGGAACTGGAACGCAATGGCGATCAGTGGGTGGCCTTCCGGACGGAAGGCGACTTGCTGCCGGTGCTGCATTGGCTCAGCGAGCAGCCAGTGAGCGATATTCGGGTACGCCCGGTGGGCCTGCAAACCGTGTACGAGCGGTTTCATCCCCACGTGGCCTCCCAGGCGAGGCTCCAGGTATGAAACGCGCCATGGCCCGATTGCAAGGATTAGGGATGCCTGCGCGGCGAACGACGGCTCGGCTGCGTGCCGGGCGCCGAAAAGCCGCTGCTGGTGCCGGGGGCATGGACGATTCGCGGCCGTATTCGTTCGCCGACCAGAGATTGGCGGCGCAACACGCCATAACACGATAACACCATAGGTTCCTGGGCTGGCCCCTTCACGGCGACGACGGTATGAACCGCGCCTTGTGGCAAAAGAGCATTCGCGATGCATGGCTGTTGATGCTGTGCTGCGCCGCCGTATTGATGCTGTTTCACCTGCTGTTTGTATGGCTGGTGAGCCGCATGAATATGGCCGTGCTGGAGATGTTTTTGCAGTTTGGATTCCAGGGCATCAACCTTCCCAACATGTTGCCGCTGCCGCTGGAACTGGTTGCTACGCAGCGCGGTATGATCCTGCTGGCGTATGTTGATCCCGTAGTCCTGTTCACCATCACGGTTTGGGCGATTGCCCGCGGTTCCGATGCCGTCAGCGGGGAGATCGATCGCGGCACGATGGAACTCTTGGCGGCCCAACCGGTGAGCCGATTTGCGATCCTGTTTCCGCAGATCGTTGCCACCACTGCCGGTGCCGCCGCCATTTGCCTGGCGTGCTGGGCCGGTACCAGCCTGGGGCTGCGCTGGATGCGCCTGGACGATATCGCGGCCGTCGATTATCTGCCGGCTTCGCTGAACCTGTTCGCGGTCACGTTCTTTCTTGCTGCGTTTACCACCATGATTGGTTCGTGGCAGCGCAGCCGCTGGAAGACGATCGGGATTGCCGGAGCTTTCTGCCTGATCCAGTTGATCCTCAAGGTGATTTCGCGGTTCTCGCCCGACCATCACTGGTTGGTTTACACCACGTATCTGGGGGCGTTTGAGCCGGGCTGGTTCATGGATGAATCGCACGGTTGGGTGCTGGCCTGGCAGTACTCGGGCCTGCTGCTTGGCATGGGGGCCGTCTGTTACACCATTGCGGCCGTATCCTTCAGCCGCCGCGACCTGCCCGCCCCGCTGTAATGGCCGCTGGTTGAAGTCTTGCTGCCGCTGCAGGGTGTTTCCCGCTCACGGCGCGTTGCGGATGCGCTATCGTTGGATGATCCTGGCCGGGCCTGGCGGCCATGCACAGAATCCGCGGCATCCTTGCCGCTGGCTGGCCGCCAAATGGTTGCATTGGGGTATCTGGGCGATCACACTGAATCCCCCCTGAAGTGTGGAGTATTCCGGCGGCTTTTGCCTGCCTTCTGGCTTGGTTGCGCGGTTGGGACCGCCGGGGCCGCGCCCTTGGCATCACGCAAGGAGTTTCTCATGCCTCGCCACTTCGCGTGGTTGTGTTGCCTGGTTGGCTTGCTCTTGGAGGGCCAAGTCCAGCGTTCCCTGGCCGGTGATCCGCTGGATGCCGCCACGCGGTTGTACCGGGCAGGCAAATACGACGAAGCGGTGGCCGCGTACACGCCGCTGCTGCCGCAGCTTTCTGGCGAAGAAGCGATCGAAGCGCACCTCAACATTGCCACATCGCACCAGCGGCGGCATCGCTACCAGCAGGCAGTGGACAGCGCCCGAACCGTGCTGGCCATGAAGAACGTAGCCGGCCATCAGCGCGGCCGCGCTCACCTCACGTGCGGCTATTGTCTGCGAATGCTTCAACAAAGCGACGATGCCATGGCCGAACTGGAAGCGGCCGCCCGTACTGAGGCGGCCACGCCCCATACCAAGGCCGAGGCTTTGCTCTTCCTGGGCTACGAACTGAACGGGCTGGAACGTTTCGACGACGCCCTGACGGCGTTTGAACGCGTGGCGCACGTGAAAGACGTGGTGCCGCACTATGTTGCGACGGCCAACCTGGCGCGGGGGAGAATCTATCAGAAACTCAAGCAGTACCAGCAGGCCATCGAACTGTTCTCAACGGTTGAAACCGGCCGGGGGGCAAACCAGGTGACCCGGTCCAGGGCCCGTGTGTATCGCCTGGAATGTCAGGATTTGCTGGCGGGCGACAATCCCTTTCACATCAAACCCTATGTCAGCAAGGTGAGCACCACCGAGGCCCGCATTTACTGGGTGTCGCAAGGCGACACGCCCAAGGGCCAGGTTGAGTTGGTTTCTGGCCAGCACAAGGTATTAGCCGAACCTCGGCTTAGCCCGCTGCCCGATACCCAATGCAGATTGCACGTGGCAGCGGTTACCGGTTTGCAACCGGGCACAAAGTATGCCTACACGGTGCGCTGCGGCGATGCCCGGGCTCAAGGCGACTTCTACACGGCACCGGTGCGAGCGGACAAGTTTTCGTTCAGCGTCATCGGCGATACGCAAAGTTATCACGAGGGACTCCAACCGCTGCTCGATGCGATGGGCGAAGAAGATACCCGCTTTGTGGTTCACGTGGGCGATATTACCGATCGCGGCAACATCTGGGGCGAATGGCGGGCCTGCTTCTTCGACCCGGGCCGCCCGTACCTGAGCCGCAACGTCTTCTGGCCGGCCTATGGAAACCACGACGGCGGGCCGTACTTTCCCGCCCTGTTTGAACTGCGCCCGCTGTATTACAGCTTCGATTACGGCGATCTGCACTGCATCGTGCTGGACAGCTACGGTGCGGGCAGTGGAGGCCCTGGGCGGCAGCAGCAACTCGCCTGGCTGGAAGACGACCTGAAACAGAACCAGGCGCGGTGGACGATCGTGGCCTTGCACGTGCCGATGGTGGCCACCAATCGCGAAGTCGACTGGTTCGGCAAAGACGATTTCCTGCCGCTGCTGGAACGCTACGGCGTGGATGTCGTGTTCTCAGGACATCACCCGCACTACCGCCGCTACCGCCCGCTGGGGAGCCCGAGCAACCGTCCCATTCTGCACATCACATCCGGAGGAGGCGGCGGCCCGGTGGGCGGAAACATGCCCAGTCCGCTGCTCTCAACGGGTGTCAACGTGAATCACTACTGCGTGGTCACGGTCGATGGCGACTCGTTGACCATCGTGGCCAAGGCGATCAGCGGCGCGATCATCGACCGCTTCACGCTCCGCAAGGATGGGCAAGACTTCCAGAAGGAAGTGCTGACCTCTGCGGTCGATACCCAGCGCGCCAAGCAGATCATTTCGCTGTACCAGGAACTGCTCACCGACGAAACCTACCGCTTGAAACTGCACGCCGCCGCCGGGGCCGAAGCGGGCCAGCCGGCGACCCTTACGCTCGATTTGGCGCGGCTTCCCCGCGGCCCGTTGGACACCCAGAACCTGCCAGATGACGCGCGGCTGCACGTGCGCGCCGCCGAGGATTCACCCTGGAACCTGCCGCCGCAAAGCTTCTTGCTGAAAGACGGCCGAGGCGACTTGGAAGCGGTTGCCCCGGCCAGTCTGGCAACCTCGGGCACGGCGCTTTCGCCGAGCTTCGATATCGAGCTTACGTTGGAAGCCTTCGGCCAGAAGTACGAGGCGGTTACCGTGCAGGCCGATGTCTTGGCCCCATCCAAGCCGTAGCATTTGCAGGTCCGGCGCGATTCACAGGTCCGGCACTGCCGGGCGTGATTTGCGCTATGAGCGGTTTGCTGCCGCGTGGCGTTGATAGCGCGCGTGTGACGTCGCGGGATGGTTTGCGATCAGTGACGACACCGCGAGATGCTCGATCGTGATGCAATCAGATGCCGCCATGCGATGCCTGACCTGCCGTTTTCTAAATCCCCTCGCCGGCCAGCTTGAAGGTATTGCCGCGGGCCTCGCGGCGGGCCGGATCGCTCCACGCGACGGCCGCCCTGGCTAGGGTCTTGGCCCCGATGGCCAAGGCACGCTCGTCAATGTCGAACAGCGACGAGTGCAGCGGGGCGCACGCCGTTTGGCCCGAGCAGCATCCCAAGCGGAACATGGCGCCGGGGACCTCCGACAGGTAATAGGCGAAGTCTTCGCCACCCATGCTGGGCCGGGGAATTTCGTCCACGTTTTCCGCGCCCAGCACCTGCTCCGCGGCCGAGCGGAGGATGGCCACTGGTTCGGCCGCATTGAGCACCGAAGGCGGGCCGTCTTCAAACCGCACCTCGATCTTGGCGCCGGAAACCTCGGCCAACCCCCGGGCGAGCTTGCGGATATGCTCCTTGGTGCGTTCGCGGATTTCGCGGCCAAAGCTGCGCAGCGTGCCCCGCAGCATGCAGCTTTCCGGGATCACGTTGGGATTGTCGCCGCCCTGGATCTGGCCGATCGTCACCACCAGCGGGTCGTGCGTATCGACTGCCCTGGGCACAAACAGGTAGATGGAACTGACCAGTTGCGCGGCGGCGGCGATCGGGTCGATCGACTCGTGCGGCCGCGCGGCATGCCCGCCGCGCCCGGCGATCTCGATCGTCATGTCGTCGCAACTGGCGGTGAAGGCGCCCACCCGAAGCCCGATCCGTCCAATGGGTCGGGCCGGGTCCACGTGGAGCGAGAAGATGCCATCGACGCCCTCCAGGGCGCCGGCCGCCATCATTTCCAGGGCCCCCAGGCTGGTTTCTTCGGCCGGCTGAAAGATGGCGCGCAGCGGCACTTCCCACGGCAGCAGCCCGGCCGCGGCAACCTGCTGCAAGGCCAGCACCGCGCCCACCACGGTGGCCGTGTGGGCATCGTGCCCGCAGGCGTGCATCACGCCCGGCACCTGGCTGCGGTATTCCACGGTCTTGCGGTCTTGGATCAGCAAGGCATCCATATCGGCGCGGATGGCCACGCGCCAATGCCCCTCCGGGGCTGGCGAATCGACCAGCACGCCGCGGCCACCGGGGCCCAGGCGAACGCTCAATCCTTGCTGGTCCATCAACTGGTAGATGTGCAAGCTGGTGGCATCTTCCGCGCCGCTGGGTTCCGGATGGACGTGCAGATGCCGCCGCAACGCAACCAAGGTGGGAAACAGGTCGTCGATCGCGGCGTCGAGTCGTGCTTGCCAGCTTGACATAGAACGAGTGTCGGGAAGGAAGAAATCGTGGTGGGGTGGGTATGTGCTGCGGCTTGATCAGAACGCGGCGTGTTCCAAATGCTGCGCGGGTTGCCGCCCTCCCCGCGCGCCAGCCGCCATTTCGTGTCCAGGCCGATGCGCCCCGTTGCTTAGCGCTTGCTGAGCAGGCTTTCCACCGGCAGCACCGCGTTCATGCTGCCGGATCGGAAGCCCTGCAGATCGAGCGTGATGTAATGGAAGCCGAGTTCGTTGAACCGCGCGACGATTTTCTCGCGCAACTCCGGCGCTGCCAAGGTGGCTAATGCTTCGTGAGGAACTTCAATCCGCGCCAAGTCGCCCCGGTGGTAACGCACGCGGAGTTCGCGCAACCCCAGCCCCCGCAGAAACTGCTCGGCCTGGTCGACCATGGCGGTGCGCTGGGGCGTGACTTCTTCCCCGTAGGCGATGCGGCTGGCCAGGCAAGGGCTGGCCGGCTTGTCCCAGACCTCCAGACCCCAGTGGGCCGCCAGTTGCCGGACCTCGTGCTTGGTGAAGCCGCATTCCAGCAGCGGGCTGCGCACCTGGTGTTCGGCAGCGGCCTTCATGCCGGGGCGATAATCGCCGCGGTCGTCGAGATTGGCCCCGTTGAGCAGGGTGCGTACGTTCCATCGCGGCAGCAGCGATTCCAGCCGCGAGTAAAGTTCGGTCTTGCAGTGGTAGCAGCGGTCGGGGGCATTCCTCCGGTAATCGGCCGAGTCGAATTCGGCCGTGCGGATCACCTCATGGCGAATCCCGATCTGGGTGGCCAGCCGGCAGGCTTCGTCCAACTCGCCTTGCGCCAAGCTGGGGCTGACCGCCGTTACGGCCAGGGCCTGCTCGCCCAGGGCCAACTGGGCCGCCTTTGCAACCACGGTGCTATCGACACCCGCGGAGAATGCCACCACGCACGGGCCGTAACCGGCAATGGTCTGCAGGAGCCGGTCGCGTTTCTCCGCCAGGGTCGATGGAAGCTCACTCATGAAGGCAACCCGGTGCATGTTCGATGCCAGGCGGGTTGCGACGAAAGACAGGCCATCGCCGCCCCGGCCGCTTGCAGAAGGAACTCTGGCGGGAGGAAGTCGACGCGCTGTGCGCCGGCGCCAGGTGCGGCAGCAACCGCCGCGCTCCCCCCCTTACGATCGTGCCCTGCATCCTTGGGATGCGTTGCTACGCCCGCAAAGCAAAAAAGGGCGGCTTTCCCCGGTAGAGAAAGCACGCCCTCAAAAAGTCCACTCCACCGCAATGCCGTGGCGATGCGGTTTTGAGAGCCCGCAGTTTTAAGGTGGGTGATCGGAGTCCCGGGTTGTGTGATCCGACCGAGGGTTCCGGACGGTAAGTCCGGTCGGCGGCTGTACACGCGGCCAGGAGCTACACGAGCACCCAACGGGTCTCGTATCGGCTCACCAAAAATGGACATCGGCAGCACGAACATGGCAGAGGGGCAAGCGGCGAACCGCTTACACCCATATCGTATCAGTTGCCGCTGAGAACGGCAAGATTTCACAAGCGCCAATCGCCGGGTGCCGCACCCAGCCGCGTACGCCCCCCGCCCATGGCCGGCAGCGCAGGAGGGATCGGTCGCACGCCGCAGGGGGCGGCAGCGGTGATGCCGCGCCACCGCCAAAGCCTGCTCTACAGGGCGACAATCTGACGTGCCGGCGGCACGTGGGGTCACCTCCGAGGGGGCTTGGCTTCTTCGCCGCGGCCGGCTGAGCCTGCTGGGCAGCGTGTGGTTGCGCAATCTCGCCGGTGCTACGATGAGAGGACGGGCCGCTTCCACACCCGCTGGCAGCGACAATCGCCAGCTTGACCGTTGTCTCCCGTTGGCTTGAGCTGGATTCACTCATGTCGGCCCGCGTGGTTGCTTTTCGTTCAGCGTCTTCGAGGGGGGGCAGTACCGGTTCCATGAGCGCTGTGACCTGGATTCTCCGCCGCCTCCGCCGCTTGGCCCTGATTGTTTGGGTCAGTCCCGGCACGTTACTGGGGCTGCTGGCAGGCATGCTGGGGCTGGCAACTGGCGGGCGCGCACGCCGCGTTGGGCCGATCCTCGAATTTCACGGCGGCGCCGTCACCTGGATGCTGAAGCACTGCTTCTTGGTTTCCGCCGCCGCGATGACGCTGGGCCACGTGGTGCTGGGGCAAACCGCCGACGATCTCGACGCATGCCGCGAACACGAACTGGTTCACGTACGGCAGTACGAGCGCTGGGGACCACTGTTCATTCCGGCCTACCTGGCCGCCAGCCTGTGGTTATGGCTTCGCGGTCGCAATCCATACTTGGACAACCCCTTTGAACGCGAAGCCTATGCCGAAGCGCCATAGCGATGGCTCGGTCAAGGCACCGCCCGGCAGTACCACCATCGGGATCTAACGCACCAGTGGCCGCAGACCCGGTGCGCGCCACGCAGGCCTTGGGGCCGATGCGCGTGGTTTGCGGCGCTGGCCCAGGTATTTCAAAGTTCGGTTCTGCCAGCTACGGCATTCCAGATGCTGCTGCCGTTGGGGGGGCAGGTAAGCCTTGAGCGTAAGGCGTCCGGCCACGCGAGGGCGCGATTGCATAACATTCCCATAGAATGGTTGAACACCATGCCATCGCAGTGCCCATGACGCAGTGCCCATAACGCACTGCCCATACCACGGTGCCAAGGCTACGCATACGGTTTACTTGTCACTTCATGGAGTCACCATGATCCAAGTTCGCAAAGCGGAAGATCGGGGCCACGCCAACCATGGCTGGCTGGACACGTACCACACGTTCTCGTTCTCAACGTACCGAGACGCCAACCACAGGGGATTCCGGTCGCTGCGAGTGATCAACGAGGATTTTGTGGCTCCAGGGACGGGGTTCGGGACGCACCCGCACCACGATATGGAGATTGTCACCTACGTTCTCGAAGGAGCGTTGGAACACAAGGACTCGATGGGAAACGGAGCAGTACTTCGTCCCGGCGAGTTTCAACGGATGTCGGCGGGAACCGGGATCACGCACAGCGAGTTCAACCCTTCGACGGAGGAACCCGTTCACCTGTATCAGATTTGGTTATTCCCCGAGCGGAAGGGGATCGAACCCAGCTACGAACAAAAGCGGTTTCCCGAAGAAGAGCGGCACAACCGATTGCGGCTCGTAGCCTCCCGGGAGGCAGAAGACGATTCTTTGCTGATCCATCAGGACGCCCGCATTTATCTGTCAAACATGGATTCAGGCCATACGGTCGAACACGAGCTTCAACCGGGAAGACATGCGTGGCTGCAAGTCCTCCGAGGGCAGGTCTCGCTGAACGGCATCGCACTGAACCGCAGCGATGGCGCAGCCGTGAGCGACGAGGCCAGGCTGACCATTCGGGCCGACAGCGATGCCGAAATCATGCTGTTTGATCTGGCATAATCCAACACCTTCACCATCCCCCGCTTCGACAAGCAGGAGTGCCACCAGGCAACCCGTCGCTTTCCGCCCTGGGCGGTCGCATGATCGCCACGATCTTCCTGCTGAGTGGCCGATGCCAATTTGGATCCTGCGTTGCGGTGCAATCGGCCGCATGGCGCAATCGGCCGCATGGCGCAAAGAAAAAGGCGCGGCGAGCCGTTTGACTCGCCAGCGCCTCGTGTCGATGTTTCGAGCGTAAGTAAATCCGTGGCAATCGCGACGCGCGGTTGGCTACCGCACAGGACTGCCAGCAGGAGGCGCTACCAGCAAAAAGCGGGCGCGCAGATAGTCGGCACGACGACCGGCACTTGCCGCGCCACCGTTACCGGAACATAGGTGATCTGCTTGTAGGGCACCGTGCGGGCGACCGAGTAAGGAACCTGGGCCGTCGTCTGGTAGGCCACCATGCGGCACGTGGTCACCGGCACGGTCCGTACCCGATCTTCGTATACCACGCGGGCCACGGGCACGTTCACCGTGTAAGTGACGGGCTTGGCCACGTAACGGCAGACCTGCACGGGCACCGTCCGGGCATGCGTCTGGGCGATGTAAGTGACGTATGGCACCTGCCGGGCCACCACATTGGGAACCCACACCGGGCACAGGCAGCATCCCCAGCAACTCGCGGCCACGCACTGCGTGGCCCAGTGGCCATGGTCTTCGTAGACGGTGTGGTAGTTGGTCACCGGTTGGTAGGTGACGTAGTGCTGCACCTGGTTGACGGTGTCGTAAACGGCCTGGTAATGCACCTGGGTTACTTGACGCTGCGTGGTTTCCCAAATCGTCCGCGCCACACGGTACGGTTGCTGCACGGTGTGCGTTTCGTACACCGGCCGGTAATGGGTCACAGCCACGGTTCGGTAGTGAGTGTCGTATACCGTGCGGTAGCCGATGACTTCCTGGGGTTGATAATGCGTTTCATACACCGTGCAATAAGTGATGCAAGGTGCGCTCGCTTGGGCGGTTGCCGCCGTGGTCCAGCACGCTGCTGCCACCAGCCATGCCAACGTCGATTTCATCGTCCCCCCTTTTCATGTGGAATTGCCACGATGCCAAAAGGCGACCTTCGAAGGTGCACCAGCGCGCTTCGAGGGGCCAAAACTCAACAGGTCAAAGATTCCCACTCAGGCATGGCGCCGGTGTTGGTCGCCAGACGGCCAGACCGGTGCCAGCTTCGGGGGGGTGGGGACCCCCTGCAAACGACTTTAACTAGGGCGCGCCGAATAGCAACAGGGAAGAATAGGGAAAATTGGTAAACCTTGCCCGGGCCGCTCCGCGCCCACCAATAATGAGCTTTTGCCCACGAACAATCTGCTGCATGGGCCGGCGCGGCTACATGGTGTGAACTGGCCGCTGCGCATCCTAGAATGGGGTCGCATGGATAACCGCGAACTTCAAAAACGGGTGTTCAAGAGAGCGATCACCTATCCGCCGGCGGCAACGCCCGCCGCCCTGGGAACCGGTGCGCTGCTGGTGGGGGTGGTCACGGCCAATCCGGCGTTGGCCGCGATGGGAGCGGTCGCCCTGGGCGTGGGCCTCGTCATTGGCTTGGCCAATCTGTTGTTTGGCGCCAAGCGGATTCGGGAAGACGTCTTTCACCAGATGCAACTGGAAGATGCCCGGGCGAAGGAGCGGAAACTGGATCGCCTGTATCGCCGCCTCCGCATGGATCGCGACAGCCGCAGCCAGCGGGCCTTGCGGCAGTTGCGCGAGTTGTACGAATCGTTCCATCGCAATGCCCGCTGGACGACGGCCGTGGACCGTTACACGGCGGTAGACATTGCCAACTCCGTGGAAAAGCTGTTTGCCTCGTGTGTCGATGCCCTGGAACGGTTGCTGGAGCTTGGCGAAACAGCCCGGCGGGTATCATCGCCCTCGGCCCGCGAGCAGGTTGTCAGTCAACGTGAGCAACTGCTGACCGAAGTGCAGCAAGGTGTGGATGAGCTTGCCCGGACCGTAGACGAAGTGCATACCCTGGGCGCGCGGACCGTAACGAGCGAGAACGTGAGCCGTTTTCGCGACGAGCTACAGCGCAACCTGGACGTGGCCCGCAAAGTCGAACAGCGGATGCGCGATCTGGAGGCTGAACTCCAAGACCCGATCCGCCAGCGGCAGTAATGGCCGACGGGCGGTTCGACGCTGATTCCCTTTGAACTGGAGAAATAGCCGTGTTCCGAGCGATTGGAAAGTTCTTCAAGTCGGTCTGGTATCTGATCACGGGCAAGGTGGATTCCGCCAGCGCCGATATTCGCAAGAGCCCGCACGTCATCCAGGCGACCTACGACAACGTCGTCCGCGAGAAGATGCAGCGGATCAGCCAGTACAAGGATGCCGTGGCGGCGATGATCGCCCAGGAGGAGAAGAAGCGGTCTCGCGTGGCGCAGCTTACCGAAGAGGTCACTCGGCTGGAACAACTCAAAACCGGTGCCGCCGCCAAGGCCAAGAGCGTGGTCGATCGGCTCAAGGCCAGTGGTGCCACGATGGAACAAATTAAGACCAACGAGGACTATATGAAATGCCTGGCGGCCTTCAATGATTTCTCCACCTCGCTCAAGGAGAAAGAAGCGCACATTGCCGAGCTGGAAGAGGATATTAAAGAACTCAACGAATCCATCGCCGGGCACAAGGTTCAGCTTCAGAACCTGCTGCGCGAGATCGACAAGCTGAAAGAGGAAGCCTCGGCGACCGTGGCCGATATGATCACTGCCCGCGAGGAAGAAGAGATCAACAACATCCTGGCCGGCATCAGTGAGGAAACGCACGCCCGCGAACTGCAAGAAATGCGCGAAATGCGGCAGCAGCAGAAAGCCAGGGCCAAGGTGGCGCGCGAGATGGCGGGCACGGATACCCAACTGCTGGAAAACGAGTTTATGGAGTACGCCCGCAGCAGCACAGCCTCGACGGAGTTCGACCGTCTGATCGGTCTGGCCGAAGAAGTGGACAAGACCGCCCCCGCGGCCGAAACGCCCAGCAAGACGCAACTGCCGGAAGGATAAAGAGCGAACTGCCCGTAGGTCCGGCTATTGCCGGACGCAATGCGGGTGGAATGGCGGACAATCGTTGAGCCCTAAGACGCAATGCGGGTGGAATCGGTTCCAGCCGTTGCTCCTTTAACCAACTAGCGCACACCGGTGCATGCGGCCGGTGGAACCGGCCCTACAAGGCGCGTGCGCGGCGGGCATCGCCCGTAGGTCCGGCTATTGCCGGACGCAATGCGGGTGGTATGGCGGACAATCGTTGAGCCCTAAGACGCAATGCGGGTGGAATCGGTTCCAGCC
>CAZEEG010000075.1:22060-25944 GCA_964511065.1 uncultured Pirellulales bacterium
ATGGCGGACAATCGTTGAGCCCTAAGACGCAATGCGGGTGGAATCGGTTCCAGCCGTTGCTCCTTTAACCAACTAGCGCACACCGGTGCATGCGGCCGGTGGAACCGGCCCTACAAGGCGCGTGCGCGGCGGGCGTCTTGGTCATTGGGGGGGTGGTCTGCCTTTCGGGGCGCTCTTGCCGCCGGCCCTCCAGCGCTTTACATTCCGCGGCCCCGCGCTGTGAGGGGGCATCGCTCTGCGGGGCATTCTGGCTGCTTCAAGCTAGCCCCGATAGCTGCCGTCCGGCGCCCTCGCGGCGTTTGGCCAACACGGATGTTTGTCATGAAATTTGCCGCGTACAGCACGGCTGCTTCCCCTCCCCGTCGCGCGCGCTGGTTAACCGGATTGGTACTGGTGTTGGCGGTGGCCGCGGTCACCTGGGCCATGGTGTACCACAAGACCTGGCTGGCCGCTTACTGGCTGCAATGCCTGCACTCGGCCCCCGAGGAAGAAGTGCCGGCGCTCATCGCCTGCCTGGGAGGGCTCGAGGGCGACGGACTGCCGGCCCTGGTGGCTTGTTTGGGGTCCAGCCGCCAGGTGGTGCGCGAGCAGGCCTTGGCATTTCTCAAGGAACAGATTCGCACCTGGGAAGCGCGGCCGGAAGATGCCGGCAACTGGCATCGCCTGGCCGATGCGCTGGCCCAGTCGGCCCCCGTCTTTCGCGGTTGGGCATCGCAGCAGTCGGCAGTGCTGGCCGAAATGCTGCTCCGCGCCCGGCTTCCGGCCCATGTCGATCGGATGCAACTGGCCGCAAGCTGCAAGGAGGTTTTCCACCACAGTCGCGGGGAACAAGACACCACCACGCGGAACCGGCTTCCGCTGGCTGCCGCCCTGGGGCACACGGATCGGCCGCTGGGGCATGCACCCGCTGACGCTGCCACCGACACCGTGAGCGAGGCCGCGGATGCTTCACCCGCTGACACTGCCACCCAAGCTGCGAACGAACCCCGCCGCCTGACCGCGGCACTGGGCAACAGCGGAACCCGGTTGCAACTGCCCGGCGCGTCCGGGGCCGCGCAAGGTTCAACCCTCGGCACGCTACCGGCCGACCGCTACCTGCTGGGCGAGGAAGAAAACGAGGTGGCCACCGCGGTTTGGGAGGATCGTTCCGCGCTGGCGGCGATGGATACCGCCGAAGTGCTGAGCTTGTTTCGCGAAATCCACCCCCAAGCGCAGGAAGCGGCCCAGCGGGAGTTAAGCCGGCGCGGCTTCCGCGACCATCACGTGGAACTGGCCCGGCACCTGGCCGATCCCAACCCGGCGGTCCGCCAGCAGTGGGTGGAACAACTGCCGCGGATGGCTTCGATCGATCCTCGGCCCTGGCTGTGGTGGCTGACGACCGATGACAATGTCGAGGTCCGGTACGCGGCCTATTCGCTGTTGGCGACCTCAAGCGACCTGTCCACCCGGCGGCGGTTGGTGGAAACCGCCCGCAGCGACCCCGACCCCCGCATCCAGGCCCTGGGTGTGAAACTTTCCGCGGATCGCTAGGGCATCGGCCGGAATTCAAAGCGCGCCGGCCGCTCTTGGGGGCGCGACACGGCTGCCTGCCTCCCAGCACGCGGTTTGCCGTGCGAGCTATCCTTCTATAGCAAGATTGCGTTCAGATTGCGTTCAGATTGCAAGGATCGGGCTGAACCAACTTGACCGCCCGGTAGTCGCATTTGATGATGGTAGCCTGATCGTGCTGGCCTCGCGCAGGCGTTGTAGCTCCGCGCAGGCGCGGCAGAGCCAACGGCGGCCCATGCGCCCCCCCACCCGCGGTTGCAGCGGTAAGCTTCCACCCCCGCTTGGGCGGGCCTGCTGTCTGCTACTGTGACGGCGTGCTGCCGCAGGCAAACGCTGCAGCACGGTTTGCTGCCGATAGCATTCCCTCCGCTTCGTTCTTCCTGCCTTGGTTGGTTGTTATGGCCCGAAACGCTGCTGCATGCTTGCCTGGTTGGCTCTTGGTCTTGCTGGTGCTGGGCGGCGGCCACCTGTTGGCCGATGAGCCCGTCGAAGCGCCCGCTCCCGATTATGTTCGGAACCTGCAAACCCAGGCGATTGCCGAGGGCAAGGCGGATTGGGGCCACTGGGGCTACGATCCTGAGAACTACCGGGCCTGGGGTACGCACTCCAACCGGTTGATCCCGGTTTACACCTTTGGGATGAACCTCGACCGTGTGCGCGGCAAGAACAGCGTCTATCGCGATGCCGAGCGGTTGAAGGCCCTGTACGGCAAGGTGCCGGAAAATACGCTGAACCCCCAGGCGGAATACTTCGACCAGACCGATATCTACCACTTGCAGCAGCAGGCCGTCGCGGCCGGCAAGAAGCACGTGATCCTGGTGGTGTTCGACGGCATGGACTGGCAGACCACTTGGGCCGCCGCCACCGTCGCGGCGGGGCGCGTGGCCTATCGCGAAGGACGCGGCACCGGGCTGCACTTCCAGGACTACCGCGGCGTGGAAACCGATTATGGCTACATGGTCACCGCCCCGCACAACTCCGATACCCGGGTTGATGTCGATGCCCAGGTGGTGCTTAACCCGGGCGGGTCGCGGACCGGCGGTTACGATTGGAAACTGGCCGGCGATACGCCTTGGGCCCGCGGCACGGATCCAGCCTACATCATCGGCCAGAGCAGCACGTTGAGGCATCCTTATGTGGACTCGTCGGCCTCGGCCACGGCAATGACGGCCGGCGTGAAGACTTACAACGCTTCGGTCAACGTGGCCCCCGATGGCCGGCAGGTTCGCACCATCGCCCACCGCCTGCAGGAGCAGGGTTGGTCCGTGGGCGTGGTGACGAGTGTTCCCATCAGCCATGCCACCCCGGCCTCCGCGTATGCCCATAACGTCAGCCGCAACGATTACCAGGACCTCAGCCGCGACCTGCTGGGGCTGCCGTCGGTTTCGCACAAGAAGGACCCGCTGCCGGGCGTTGACCTGCTGCTTTCGGCCGGTTTTGGCGCCGAAAGCCAGAACGATTCCGCCCAGGGCCGCAACTTTATCCCGGGCAACCGCTACCTGACGGCCGACGACCTGCACCAGATCGACGCGGCCAACGGTGGCAAGTACCAGGTGGTGCTGCGCACCCCGGGCGTGCCGGGCGCCGAAGCCCTGGAACTCGCCGCCAGGGAAGCCATGCAACATCAGCGGCGGTTGTTCGGATACTTCGGAGTGCGGCAGGGCCATTTGCCGTTCCGCACTGCCGATGGCGACTACGATCCGACCGTCGGCCGCGGCCGGGCCGAGCAGTACACGCCGGCCGATGTTCTGGAGAATCCCACCCTGGCCGACATGACCACCGTGGCGCTCGATTTCCTCTCCCGAAACCCTCAGGGCTTCTGGCTGATGGTGGAGGCGGGCGAAGTGGACTGGGCCAACCACGACAACAACATCGACAACTCCATCGGTGCTGTCATCAGCGGCGACGAAGCCTTCCGCGCCATCACCCAATGGGTGGAAGCCCACAACGCCTGGGACGATACGGCCGTGATCCTCACCGCCGACCACGGCCATTACCTGGTGCTGGAAAAGCCGGAAGCTCTGCTGGGCAAGTGAACCACCTGTGCCAGCGACCGTGTGCCGTTGGTACCGCGCGTTGGATTTAGCGCGGCAGGTCCGGCTATTTGCCCCGCGCAATGCGGGTCAATTCGGCGTCAACCGTTGAGTCAAAATCCATGGTGCACGCTGTTGCCGCGGCCGGTGAAACCGGCCCTGCGAGATGCGTGCGCGATTGGTATGGACATTGTATTTGCCGGCCGGTGGAACCGGCCTTCTCTGGCTGTCGCAACCTTCATGCGGCACGTTCGGCGCCGCAGGCACAATTCGCCAAACCGCCGTTTCCTTCCACCTGAGGGA
>CAZEEG010000075.1:26044-29822 GCA_964511065.1 uncultured Pirellulales bacterium
CGTTCGGCGCCGCAGGCACAATTCGCCAAACCGCCGTTTCCTTCCACCTGAGGGATGACCTACGATAAGGACAAGAGGCGGTATGCCCGGCCGCAGGGGTGTTGCCGGGTATCGGGCGGCAAGTGCGGGTTTCCCCCTAGAGAAGAGCGCGCTGGTAGAGTGCGCTTGAGAAGAGCGCTGGAGGAGTGCGATGGCCAACTACGGATATTCGCGGCGGCAGCGCTGGCCTTTGCCAGCGGTAACGTTTGTACCGGCGGCGTGGATTGCCGCGGCGGTACTGCTCGTGGCAGGGGGGTGTGGTTCCGGAAACCTGGTGGAAGACCCCGGCGAGCCGGGCCCGCCTACGACGCCAACCGCCTCGACCGCTACGCCGCAGTCGCCCTCGCAGCCCGGCGAAACGCCGTCCAACGAGCCTCTTGGAGGCTCGCAACCTGCGGTGCCAGACGGGGCCGACCCGGTCCGGCCTGGGCTCGATGGACCCGATTCCGTTCCGCCGCCCAACGCCCTTGGCACAGCCCAGCAGAAGCAAGTGGCGGTGGAAATCGAAAACCGCCTCGGCCGGGCGGGAGTTGGTTCGCCTACCCGGTACAGGGAGCAGGATGGCAAAGTGACGATCTTGAGCCTGGTCGATACCGTCACCATCGACGAGGACCTGGCCGCCATCGAAGGCATGACCGATCTGGAAACCCTGTTGCTTTCCCGAACCAAAATCACCGGGGAAGGGCTCAAGCACCTGCGCGGCCTGACCAACCTCAAGAAGCTCACCCTCGACGATACGGCGGTGGACGATGCCGGCCTCCGCTGGCTGGCTCGGTTGGTCAACCTTCGCGAATTGAATCTCCGCAATACGCGCGTGGCGGGGGCCGGCCTCAAGGCCCTGGGCCAACTGTCCTCCCTGGAGAAGCTCAACCTGGAGAATACGGCGGTCGATGCGCTAGGGCTGGCAGGGCTGTCGGGCGTGAAGTCGCTGGTCGATCTCGACCTGGAAGGTACTGCTGTCACCGACGACGGACTGGTTCACCTGGAAACGCTGCCTAACCTTCAAGTTCTCGACCTGCGGAAAACGGCCATCACCGATGCCGCCGCGGAAACGCTGAAGAATATCCCGCGTCTCAAACGGTTGTGGATTACGGGCAGCCAGATGACCCTACAGGGCGTCACGCGGTTGGAGCATCTGCGGCCCGACGTGCGCATCGTCGATAAGCCATAACGTGGATAAGCCGTAACGTCGATCAACCGTAACGGCCGCCCCCTCCTGACCAATGGCGACGCGCCGTGCCAACAGCGCGCTGGGGGTGCCTACGCTTCAGCGGGAAACGCCCGCAGTTTCTCCAGAAACGCCTGCGCGGCCTGAGCCGGGTCGCCATGCGAGAGGATGCCGCCTGCCACGGCAACGCGGCGTGCCCCGGCGGCCAGCACGCGGTCCAGGTTTTCCAGCGTGATTCCGCCGATGGCAAATGCCGGCAGCGTGATCTCGCGGGCCACCTGCTGGATATAATCCAGCCCGGCAAAGGCATCGAATGCCTTGGTGCCCGAGGGGAAGGTTGGCCCCACGCCGATGTAATCGGCCCCCTTCAGCACGGCCTCCCTGGCTTGTTCGATCTGGTGCGTGGAAAGGCCAACGAGTTTCTCGGCGCCCACGATGCGCCGGGCCTGGGCGACGGGCAGTTCGTCCTGCCCTACGTGAACGCCATCGGCATCGGCAAGCACGGCCAGATCGGGCCGATCATTGATGATGACCAGTGTGTTGGAACCGGCAGCCAGTTCGCGCAGACGAAGGGCCCGGTTCAATAGGGAGCGGTCGTCCAGGTGCTTGTCGCGCAGTTGGATCACATCCACGCCCGCGGCGATAAGTTGCGCCGCCAGCGTTTCAAAGTCGGCCAGGGTGGTGCGGCCATCGAGCAGCACATACAGTTGCGCTGCCGCAAGCCGCTGGCGATTGTTGGCCGTTACCTGTACGGCCCGTTCCAGCGTATAGCTGCGGTAACGGAGCGCTTTACACGCGGCGGCGACCGCGGGGCTGACCAGCTTGCCGTACTCCTCCAGGCTGCGGAGCGACTCCTGCAACCGTTTGCTGTTGGCGGCCACCACGTCGCCCAAACTGCCGCGATGCTGCTCGCGCTCGGCGGTGAGCGTCGTACCGACGTCCGACGGCGTATCGCGGCCACCGGCCAGCGCGGCGGCCGGCAAACCTTCCAGCGCCGCGGCCAACTCGTGGCGCAGCGCTTTGAACGACTCCGTCAAATGGCGGTCGTCCAAGGCAAAACGGCAGTAGTCCTCCAGCACCCGGGCGGCTTCGCGGGCCCGATTTCCGGCCGCATCCAGCACCCTCCAAACCGAGGAGGGAACTGCTCGCAGCGCCATCTTGTCGGTTGGCATCCCGCTGTCGCCCTGGGATTTGTCTGTGCTTTCGCGTTCGATCATTGCCATCGCGTCTGCCGTTTCTGCCGGTTGGCTTGTCGCCGGGCCGGTTGGTGCGTGGGCGCCGGTCGCAGCGTTGGCAGGCGTGGCGGCGTCCAAGCCGTCCCAAGCCAGCGGCTCCTGCGAGATGTCGTACTGCCGGCAGGTCGATTCCACAATCGCCTCGGCCTGGAGTCCATACCTGGCGAGAAAGGCCGCCGCCTCGCTGTTGCTGATCAGAATGCAGAGCAGCAGATGTTCCGATGCCAATGCCAGCGGCGGCGAAAGGTTGCCGAACTGCTCGGCGGCCCCGCGCAGGGCAAGGTGCAACGCTTGCGACCACGCCGGGGCAGGGGGGCTGTCGCCGCCGGGCGAAGCCTCCCACTGAAGCTCAGGCCACCGCGCCCGGACGGCCGCGACATCGACACCGTGTTCGGCCAGCAGCGATGCCCCGCGTAGTTCCGGCTCGGCCAGAATGCCCATCAGAAGCTCGGGAAACGAGCGGGGCTCGCCGGCCCGGTGCCACTGGGACGCAGCGGCCAGAATCCGCTCGCTGGCGGGAGTCAGCTCGACGTCAAAAGGGTGCGATGCCTTCAAGGGGGACGATGCCTTCAAGGGTGCGATGCCTGGCGAGAACGGGGAAGGTGCGATCCCATCATACCTGCGCGGTGGGGTTGTGTGGCGCGGCTGGCCGTGCCGGTTGCCGGCTGGTTGGCGTATGATTTCAGCACGGTTACAACAGGGCCGCGGCCACAGGGCCGGCGCCGCTGCGGTTGTCGCCCAAATCCGCCTGTGTTATGGAGTGTGGCGGGTCCGGCTGGCTTCGCTCGCTTCCCGGTTGGCTTGGCCCGCTCGGGGGGGCATCGCGCAGCAACAGCACATTTGGCCGCCGATAAAGCGGGCTGCAGCCAAGAACCCGTTCCGCGGCCTGCCGCGAGCCATTCCATTATACGAACGAGAGACACGTTGCCACGAGCCACCAACAGCCCTGGTGCAGCCACCGCCCCGCCGTGTGAACCGGGCCAGGAGTGCCTCCGCCTGCGCGGCGTGCGGGTGCATAACCTCCGCCACGTCGATGTCGATATTCCCCACAACCAGTTGGTCGTCATCACCGGACCCAGTGGGTCGGGCAAGAGCTCATTGGCGTTCGACACCATCTATGCCGAAGGCCAGCGGCAGTACATCGAAAGCCTGTCCACGTACGCGCGGCAATTTCTCGACCAGTTGGAACGCCCGGACATCGATCTGGTGGAAGGGCTGGAACCTACCATCGCGATCGACCAGCGTGCCGGCAGCCATAACCCTCGCAGCACGGTGGGAACTGTCACCGAGATTTACGACCACCTGCGGTTGCTGATGGCGCGGCTGGGCACGCCGC
>CAZEEG010000076.1:0-11569 GCA_964511065.1 uncultured Pirellulales bacterium
CTAAGCTGCATGAAACCAACTCGCTCAAGGCCAACAGGAATTTGACCGAGTGATCACGTGGTTTGGGGAAGGAAGAAAGATACGCGCCCGATTGCCGGAGGGTTTCCCGTTTGACGCGACAACGCTCGCAATAATCGATCCGCCCACGTCCTTTCACCACGAAGCGTTCGCGCGGTCTCGCCGTGACTTTGTCCATGTATATCGATCGGCGAAAATGGGTGTGCTGCTTCGTTTAACGGCCAAGGTCGGGACGGTGCTCGATCATCCACTGCTGGGCCACGTTCACGAACACCCCCGCATCGTTGCGAATCAATGGATCGACGGAATCCCGGAGGTTCACCCACGTGAGCCGTCGACCAGTTGGCCATCGGACGTTGACCTCGAAGCGTCGGAGAAGCTCGAAATCATCGAGTCTGTCCGTCGTGCCAGAGAATCGCTTGGTCTGAAATCAAACGCCAAGCCTTCAAAAGCTGCCGAGGCGATTCACAGCGGCATCGAGAAGTTGCGTTCAGGCAAGAGGAATTCCAAGGAACAACGGAAGCAACTTGCGCTTGAGTACGGGACTTTGTGGGGAGAATCACTCTATTCGGCCGCTGGCTGGGAGTGGCGTTGGGTTCAATTGAATCCGGAAACCAAAGGGTGCGCCGTCTGTGATAAGAATCGCACGTACACGGTCGATCCGATCCGAGTGATTCACGACATCCTGGCGACGAAGAAGGCAGCGAACAATTCGCTCCTGCTGTTTAACATGATCGTGTCCTGCGAGCACGCTGACGCCCCTTCCGTGGCCACGTGGCAAGCCAGCGGCCTGGCGCTTCGGCCAAAGAATGGCCACCAAGCGTCGCCACCATGGGGGGCGCACGCCACACCATTGAGTGGGCTCAGCAGCGAAGGTAGCATACAGCGCACCCGGGCTATCCGAGGACCGAGGGCATCTAGCTGGTACCACTCACCTGCGGTTGCGCACCCATGCGAAACTCTACGTTTGTTGCGTTGTTGAGCGGGCTTCTTGCGTCGTATCTGGCACCTCTTTCAGCGCCTGCCGCGGTGCCAGGCCGATACGTTCGCGTGGAAGCGCCTGCTTCTTCGCGGATGGGCATCTATGAGATCGAGATCTGGTCGGACGGCAGGAACATCGCAACAAAAAATTCAGCAGTGAAGTTCGCCGGCACGGGATACCAAGGCCGCGATATCAATTTTCGCGGCGAACAGCGCAGGCTCATCGACGGCATCGTTGACAGGCAGGCCCGCGCGTTCAACTTGGGAACCAATGAAGGGGTCAACCCCTGGGTGGAATTAGACCTGGGTGAAACGTGTTCGCTGCAACGGATCGTAGTGCATCAGCCCCAGGCACCCGTTTACGACGACCGGGCCCTGCGCCTGGTAACGGTGCTCGACGAGCAGCGCCGCGTGGTGTTCTTGGCGCATTGGGACATTCGTCAGCCACCGTTCGACCAGGGCGTTGCAACATTCGAGCTGGCACCGGCGAAGCATTCCCTGCTTGCCCGGGTCGTACCGGAAGGGACCGCCGGGTGGGTTCCCATGGGTCGATTGCTGGAAGCCAGGCTTCTCCCTGAAACGGCGGACGCCGCCGAGCGGCGTCAACGATTTCTCGATCGCAACACGGCCGAGAATGTGGAGCGGCTCGCGCGTGCCCTTTGCGAGCGGCTTGACTTGACCAGGCCGGCTTTAGCAACCGTCCGCCAACGTTACGAGCGGAGCGACTTTGCCGGCGCGCTCAACGCCTTCCGCGATCACTTTCTCAACAAGCTGCAGGGCATTACGTTTCTGCATGAACACCCCCTGGGTACCACCTTTGCCGCGTATCCGCTGGCGGGAGACGACTTGCTGGACAATGTGGCGGTGGTCTTTTCCCGCTTCGACGTGGAAGCCCTGCACTTCGAGCCGGGAACCATCAACTGGGCCTATATTTCCCAGACCGGAGGCGACATATCGGCCGGTGCGCTCGATACCGCCAGGGCACGCGTCCGAGCCGGCCGGTTCCAGCGGCCGCTGTTGACGGCCTACCGCGAAACGGGTCGGCCAGAGTTCCTGGAACAGTGGGCAAATATCACAGACGACTGGGGAATGAATATCCTCCAGGACCTGCAAAACAGCGAGCAGGACCTGCGCGACTATTTCGTTAAGAGCGAACTGCAGGAGTTTAACCACCTGGCTGACGAACTGGCTCAAACCATGAGGCAACGACCCGAGTTTGCCAAGGCACTGCCCGCGACAACCTTGGCGAGGCTCCTGATACCTGTGCTCGAAGAGTATCCGCCCGCCTACTGGTGGCCTTGCCGAAGAGTCACCTTCAATCACACGTATAACGCCCTCAACGCTGCCACGACCACGGTCCGGATTCTCGACGACTTCCATGCCGGCCAGCGGCTTGCCCGGGAAAACCGCCAGCATTGGTGGCGCATCTGGAGTATGAACATGACTCGCGACGGCTCGATGAACGAGATCGGCGACGAAGGCCACATGTTCATGCCCTGGCGGATGGGCGTACAGATTCACCAGATGCGGAAATTACCCCCGCCCTGGTTTGCGCCCGATTTCGAGGCGGAGTTTGAGACAGGCTGGAAGCAGATGGCCACCTATCCGATTCGGCACATTTCGCCCGACGGGCGCGGCCACCGGATCAACATCGTCGACCTGTTTCCGGAAATCTGGGAACTCAGTACACCCACCTGCAGCTACGGCGGCATGATTCCGCGCGAGACCGTCGATTCCACGGACATTCTGAAGCAGCCGGCGGTCCGTTCCATTTTGCAAAGCGTATACGGAGCAGGGCGCCAGCGTGAATCGCTTCCGCCCGAACGACAGGAAATCTGGGACAAGGTGACCGGATTTTATGGCCAGCAATTCGATCCGCCCGAATCTTCCAGCGATTGGATGCCCTACACGGGAATGTGGTACCTGCGGCGAAACTGGGAACCCGATGCGACCTTTGTCTCGATGGTGTGTCAACCTCCCGGACATCCGAGCGCGAACGGATCGACGTGGAACACGACGATGCAGTATTGGGATCATGGCCAGCCGCTCTACAAGGCGGGTCCAGTGCTCATCGATCGTCAACCGCAGTTCGATGCCGCTGATCGCCGGACCTTTTGGCCAGGCAGCAAGACAGTCGAACTGACCACGGCCAGCGAACGACCGATTCCGGCCCGCTGGTACAGTTCGCCTCAGATCGACTATGCCGAGTCGTTCTTTGAAGGCACCTATCAGCGGCATGGAGTCAACAACCGCCTGGGCCAACTGGAACTTGGCGAGAATCCGGTGACCAGGGCCAGGGCGGATCGCCGCATTGTGCTTGTTAAACCTGCCAGGCTGGCGATCGTGACGGATGCTGTCAGCGTGCCGCAGACGGGCCGCCGCCACAGCTACCAGATTCCCGAGTACTTTGGCGGGCCCGAACTCGGGAAACGCCCCGCAAAGCTCTCCGGCCAGGTGCAAGGTGACCCATCCCGAAGCGAATTGAAGCACCATTCGGCGCCCGGCGTCACGGTGCGCCGCTTCAGCCCGCTCGCGCTCGATTGGTCCGCGGGAACCCAACCGGACTGGACGGGTAGGCCGGCGATGGTCAGCGCATCCTCAAGCGATGGGCTGTTGCTGGTGTCCCTCATCGAGTCGCACGTTGCTGGTAGCGAGCCAGCGGTGCGCAGCACCCGCGACCTCAGCACGGATGGCGTGGCCGGGTTTTCTGCGGAACTGAAAGATGGTTCCAGCCTGCTCTGGCTGACGACATTGAACGAGGCCCGCCCGCTGCAGGCCCAAGGTATCCGTGTGCAGGGGCAATCCCTGCTGCTTTGGCAGCACGAGGGCTCCCTGCATGGAATTGCCCTGGGCGTTGAATCGATTCGACTTGGCGGCCGACCGGTCGCGGTCCCGCAGCAGGATTTTGCGTTCACACTGGTAAATGGCCAGCTCCAAACGACCGAGAACATCCATCGGCCGATTGAGCCTGTTACTTTCTCGCCCGCGGAATCGGTTTTCGTCGAGCGGGTGAGCGTCACCATGCAAAGCAGAACGCCGGACGTCGAAATCCGCTACACGCTCGACGGTAGCGAACCTACCCTGCAATCGACGCTTTACCAGGGCCCCATCACGATTGATGCGGATGCCTACATTCGAGCCCGAGCGTTCCGGCCGGGGATCGACAAAATTCCGTTCTCCACCTCTGGCACGTTTGTCACGGCGATCAGCGATGCCCGCTATCGTCGAGAAGCTTTGCAGCCGGCGAATCCTCTACGATCTCCGCAAGGTACGGAACCGGGCCTGAACTGGGAATTGGTGGACGGGGCCAGCCACTTCTCGCTGCTCTCCCACTTGCATTTGCCTGAGGTGCTGCCCGCTGCCGCCAGCGGCACGACGCGGCAACTCCTCGATGTCTCGATGCGGCGCGGCGATGGCCCCTTTGGCGTTCGGTATGAAGGCTTTCTGGACATTCCCAGCGACGGTGTCTGGACGTTTCACGCGCCGCCCGAATACGTCGGAGCGGAATGCGAGCCCGGTTACGATTTGCGCCTGTGGATCGACGGCCAGGAGTGGGACCTGGGGCAGCGTTTTCACGGCCGCGGACTGTGGAGTGTCGCCCTGGAACAGGGCCTGCACGAATTTCGGCTGACATACGCCGATGTCCGGCATCGTGACCGTACGGTCCCTCGCAGCGGGCTGTGGCGTGGGTATCCCACGCCCTGGGTGCTTTGGCAAGGGGAAGCGCCCGTGATCGAAATCAGCGGCCCTAAGTTTGAAAAGCGGCCCATCCCCGCCGACTGGCTCCGGCGAGCAAGACAGCAGTAACCTCGCTGGCCCTGGTCGGCTTGCACAGCCAGATGCTGCTTGGTGAGCCCCCAAATGCATTCCACGCGGGCTGGCCCCATTGTGCGCTCGTTCTCAAAGGGCCGTTGTGAATCGATTTCGCACCAGTTATTGATTGCTGCGCGCCACAGTCCGGCCGTCCAACGATCGGCGCCGCAAGACTTCCGTATTGCAGCACCGTTGGCCACATTTCGCAGGGCCAGCACGAAAGGCAGCGGGCATTCGCTGCGCGAGTGCCAATATTGATTGTTGCCCCGCCAATATCCGGTTGCCGAAAGATCGGCGCCGAAAATCGCACGTTTTTCAGCACAATCCGCGGCATTTAGGTGGACCCAGCGTGAAATGAAGCGGGCATTCGCTGCGCGGGTGCCAATCATAGCTCATCTCATATATGCCGCCGGGGCGCAGCCATCATGGATTGGCCGCGGGGGTGGGTGTGCATTCCTTCAGATCGACTTCGGGATTGGGATTCACGTCCAGGCCGGCGGCCCAGCGGATGCCGTTGGCGAGGAACCGCCGGAACTGGGGCTGCTCGAAGTCCTTGATGTGCCCCAGCGACGTGTAGAACACGCGGCCACCGCCAGGCGAAGTGTGTGTCCAGGCAACCGGTTCGGGCGCCTTGTCGGGAATGGTGCCGATCAGCAGGGGTTGGGTCGTTGGTCGCAGGGGGCTGTTCAGGTACAAGCTGCCGGCGCTGATAAACTCCGCCGGGTTTACGCCCCGCAGGATGGGATGCTCCTGGGCCTTGTCGGCCGGCGAGAGCGTGACCTGCGGCCCACCCGGGTGATGAAACTGGTAATTACCTCCCAGCACTTCGGCATCAAACTCGGGCCATACGTCGGTTCCCTCGGGCGGGGCCGCATCGCCGCGCAGCGCGAAGGCGTGGCTGGTGGTGCGAATGCCGACGACCGGTTTACCGTCGGCGATGAATTGACGAATCAGCGCCAACTGTTCCTTGGGCAGCGTGCGGCGGCGGACGCTGAACAGCGCCACGTCGGCATCGTTGAGAACTTCCAGACCGGGAATCTCGTGGCGTTCCTGATCGCTGCCGTAAACCAGCGTGACCTGAAACTCCTTGCCCAATTCTTGCAGGGCGAACCGGGGCAGCGATTCCTCGGTGCGGTACTCGTCCTCAGCCATCACAATCGCCAGATGCGGCCGGCGGTCAGCGGCAAAGCGGAAAGGCTTCCCGCCCGCCAGGTCGGCACTGGTAATCGTCGGGCACCAGTGGCGCTCCACATGCTCGATCACCAGGTCGTTGCCGGTGAAATGGCTCACGTAAGGCCGCCGCTTGGGATTGTACATGGTATCGGTCATGTCGCGGACCAGCACCACGTTCTGCCCTTGCCGGGTCATCTGGCGGATGGCAAAGGGCCGGCCCAGCACGCACATATTGGTGTGCACGCCCATCACGATCACATTGGTAATGCCGCGCTGCTTCATCAGGTAGAAAGCCTCGGCGCTATCGGTGATGGCGTCGCCGTCCTTGATTTCGATGGTTGCAATCTGCCGGCTCCACGCGCGGTACGACTTGATTTGGCCCTCGCAATCGCAGCCGCCATCGGTGTCATCGATCGGCAGTTGGCCCTCATGTTCCTTGTCGATGTAGCACCACCGCTCCAGCGGAATGTCGGTCTTCACCGGAGGTGCCTGCTGGGCCAGCTTGCGGCCGGGATGGTCGCGATAAAATTCCATGGTGTCGCTGGGACAATGGATGATGAGCATGCCCATCGCGCGGGCCGCCTTCACCACTTCGTTCATACGGGGAGCCATTTCGGCCACGCGCTGGGTCGAGGCAGGGCACCAGTGCCGATCCCACATGTCGCAGATCACGACCGCGGTTTCCGCCGGCATGAACCGCAGTTCCTTCGTGGCCGTGTGATACCGGCCGCTGCCGGGTGAGGTTTCCACGCGGGTTCGCGCTTGCAGCACCAGCGGTTCCCCGGGGGCCGGGCCTTGAGAATTGGCCGATGCGCCATCTTCGGCCGCCGCCCGATTGGCCAGCGGCGTGGCAGGCAACCAACTCAGCATCAGGCCGGCAGCCAGCAACAGCGGCGCAGAGCACAAGCCCAACGGCAACAGGCGTGCAGCATTCGTACGCATGGTGTCACCTCATTCAAGGGAGCGGCGAAGGTTCTGGCGGTGGCGGCGAGCCAGCCTGTCGCACGCCGCACAGGGCTGCCGCATCCCTGCCGGGGCACGCGGCTCGTAACTTAACTTTGGCCACCGGCTACAGTAAAACACAGCGATGCGCCGTACAAGCTTTGGCGCGCCAAGTGCGTACGTTGAGTGGGCCAGGGCGGACGGTTCGCGGGCAACCGTTGACGCGGTCCCGGCTCAGGAGGGGGCGCCTGGGCCATTGGCCGCTCGCCGCCCCGCTGCTTGCGTTCCATGGCACCGACGGCAACCCGGCTTCGCCGTTCTGACGCCTTTTCTGCGAGGATGCCGCATGTCTGCTTCCGATCTTTCGCCCGATTCCGCCCTGGCGCTGTTGCAGCGGTTGGGAAGCGGTTCCTCCATCGTCGATGCGTGCCAGGCGGTCGGCATCGACCGCGACACGTTCGATGCCTGGTGGCGAGCCGAAACCGCCCGCCGCACTCCGGTCATGCAGGGCGAGACAACCACGACCGTGCGGGAGGGCGTGGAAATCGTCCGCGATCGCTGGGGCATTCCTCACATCTTTGTCGAAAACGAACACGACCTGTTCTTCGGCCAGGGATTCGCGCAGGCCCAGGATCGGCTGTGGCAGCTTGATTATTATCGCCGCCGAGCGACTGGCACGCTGGCCGAGGTGCTCGGACCTGAAGCCGTCGCCTACGACCGTGTGGTGAAGACCGTCGGCTTGCCGCACCTGGCCGAGTACGAATGGGAACACCTGGACGCGGATACCGTGTGCGCCTTGGAAGCGTTCGCCGCCGGCATCAATGCGTTTGCCCAGCAGCTCTCGCCGGAGCAGTGGCCGATTGAGTTTGCCCTGCTGGGCGATGAGCCGCGCCCCTGGCAACCGGCCGATTCGTTGGCAGTGCTGGCCGAATTCCGCTGGTATCTCACCGGCCGCTTTCCCGTGATCTGTATTCCCGAGGTGGTGCGCCGCGTACTGGGCAACGGGGAACTGTTTGAAGCGGCCATCACGCCGGAAGCGGCCGACGAAACCATCCTTCCATCCGGCTGCTACGATTCGGTGCGGCGCAATCCCGAGAGCTTTCAACCCTCTGGCGGCGGCGACCCCGAGACCAGCACCGGCAGCAACAATTGGGTGCTGGGGCCAGGCCGCACCTCGACCGGCAAGCCGCTGCTGGCCAGCGACCCGCACATTGCTTACGGCGCGCTAAGCTGCTGGCACGAAGCCCATCTCTGCGGCGCCGGGTACAACGTGATGGGGATGAACTACCTGGGGCTGCCGGGCATCATGTTCGGCCGCAACGAGCATGTTGCCTGGGGCATTACCAACAACATCTGCTCGCAGCGCGATCTGTACCTGGAGGAAACATCGCCCGACCATCCCGGCTGCTTCCGGTTTGGAGATGCTTGGGAGCCTGCGAGTTGCCGGGAGGAAACGATCGACGTCCGCGGCGAGGCCCCGGTGCGGTTCACCGTGACTTCCACCCGGAACGGCCCAATCGTCAACGACATTCTTCCCGAAGCCGCGCGCGACGAGCACCCCGTCAGCCTGAAATGGCTGGGTGCGTGCCTTCCGCTGGCACTAGGTCAAGGCCCCGGCGTGCGCAGCAGTTGCGAGATTGCTGCCATGCTGGCGGCCAACCGTGCGCGGAATGCCGCCGAGTTGCGCCGCGCCTTCGAAACGTGGGTCGTGCCGACGTTCAGCGTGGTTTACGCCGATACGGCCGGACGTGTCGGCTACCAGGCCATCGGCCGGATACCCGTTCGCGACAACTGGCGACAAGGCTACCGCCGGGGCTGGGACCCTGCCGATCAATGGTGCGATTTGATTCCCTACAGCGGCATGCCGCACATGGAAGACCCAGGTCGGGGCTGGGTGGGTTCGGCCAATCATCGCAATGCGCCGGCCGATTATCCTTACCCCCTCTCAGGATGCTGGGGACCAGGGCACCGAGGCCGGCGGATGCGGCAAGTACTCGACGAAGATCGCCCCTTCTCGCTCGACGACTGCCGCCGCTTGCAGCACGACGTGCTCTCGCTCCGCGCCGCCGAAGCGGTGCCGGGTCTGCTGGCCCTGGTGGATGACGCCCAGGCCGGCAGCCCTGTTGTGCGGGCCTGCGAGTATCTCCGCGACTGGGATTATCAAATGACGGCCGATAGCGTGGCAGCTTCCATTTTTGAAGTCTTCTTTGAAAACTGGTGCCATGCGGTGGCATTGAGCCGTTTCGCGCCCGAGCAGGCGCGGTTCGTTGCCGGCGCCAACTGGGGCTTGGCGCTGCGATTGTTATCAGAAGGCGATACGCTCGGCTGGTTTGCAAACGGCGATCTCCGCGAGCAGGTTCGGCAAGCGCTGGAAGCTGCGCTCGAAACGCTTCGCGATCGTCTTGGCCCGGACATGAACGGCTGGCAGTGGGGACGGTTGCATCGGCTGACCCTGCGGCACCCCTTGAGCCACCGCGGCCAGCTAGGAGAACTGCTGGACCGCGCCGACCTGCCCATCGGCGGCAACCTCGTGACGCTCAACAACATGGCCTACGATGAAAACTACCGCGTGGTGGCCGGGGCCAATTATCGCATGCTGGTCGATCTGAACGAGCCGGGTATGTGGGCTGCATCGGCCTCGGGCAATTCCGGCTGTGTGGGCAGCCCCAACTATTGCGATCAGGTGGATGCCTGGAACGCCGGTCAGGAGCACTTCCTGCCGTTGTCGGCCGACGAAGTCCGCCAGGCCGCGGCAGCCACGCTCCGCTTGAGCGCGGCGGCCCGCAAACCGTCCTAGAACCAGCATCGCCGCGCCGCCGCGAGGATTGAATCGTTGACCGGTCGCGGGCCGCCGATGGCGCCGCGATCGCGCATACTTGTTTTTGGTATGCCGGTCAGACTCTACCGCCTGCCCTCTAGTGTTTTTGTCTACGATGATCGTTGCCTGGTCCCGCCGCGGTTGGCCCGAGTTGTCGCATCAAGCCTTCGTTCGGCTGCTGCACGATGTGCAGTTGCGGTACTTCGTCCACGAAGTGGGGCCGCTCGAACCGGAGAGCCCCGCGCTTGCCCCGATCCCGCAGATCCCCGATGTGGACCTGGCGGCCGTGAACGTGACCTGCGCGCTTCGTGAGTCCAGCGAGCTGGAAGCCTTGCGGCGCTACCTTGCCGCGGCCGCGGAAGCAGGCGCCTCCGCTGTCAATCTGCATGTTTTGCACAGCCTGGGTGAATTTGATCCATTGCCAGCCACACTCGTCGAGCGGCTTGTCACGTTGGGCGACGAGGCTCAGGCCCACGGCCTGGACCTTTGCCTGGATAGCATGTGCGGCTTGGGCGGAACGCGTCACGGCATCGAACGCACGCTCAAGCAATTGGATCACCCGGCCATTCGCCTGCAATTGGACTGCGGCGGGTTCGTGCTGCAAAACCCGGGCTCGCAGTTCGAGGTCGCCATCCAGCGCTTGATCGGGTGGGCGGGCAGCCTGCGGCTGTCGGACATGGTGGAGTTTTCTGCGGTAGCCGACTTTCCGCCGCTGGGCAGTGGGGCATCGGTCGATTTCGCGCGCGTGTGGCAGCTTATCAGCACGATGAAGCTGAGGATTCCTTGCGAGGTGTATTTCCGCCCCGTGGATGCCAGGCCGGCCAGTGAGCAGCAGATTGGTCAGTACCTCCGCGAAAGCTTGCAGACGCTGCGCTACTGTGGCTGGCGGTGGGATCAAGCATCCAGCGAGTAACCTGTGCTGCTAGCGAACCGCTGGAGCGATCTATATTGCGCAATCGCTTATCTTGCGGCAGCTAGCGTGGCGCCGGCAATCAGCGGCGTGCTGCGACTCAAAAAGTGGCCTTGAGCTGCAAGGCCAATTCTGCCGAATATACCTACCGCCTCTGTCGCATTGAGGTTCGCTGCTGCGCTAATTCTAAGTAGCTGCTTCCAGGTTCTATCGCGCAGCAGCCCGCGGCGGAGGCGTCATATCCTCCTGGCATCCTCTACGTTCGCCGCCTGTTTTCTGCGCAACGATTGCCCGTTGTGGCAGCTTGGCGGCCCGACTTCCCGTAGGACTTGATCGTGTCTGCGCACTTTGGATCGGAATACATGGCAATAACTTGCGCGCCGAGTTCAGCAATTGGCGTAGCAGTTGCATTAGAGATGGACGTTGTCACATTCCTTCCCACTCGTTTGTCTCGCGCCGGCCCACCCTAAAGGGTAGGCAGGGCTCTTGCGCGGTCATGAGGACCGCGTCGAGACACTAAGGATGGTGCCTGATGGTTAGCACGATTGCCCACTTGCTGCTGGCGGTATTGCCCGCCGAGCCTTGGCCCGTTGATTACGTGGATTGCGTGGAGGTGAACACCGTCATGGATCACGATGGGCAGCGCCGCTTCACCCAAGTGTTGTGGGTGAACGTGGGCGGGCCCAACGAGATTGTTGATTGGCGGTTCTTCTGCCCTCAGATGCTGCCTTGCGGCGGCGTATGCCTGTTTGAAGATAAGGGCAAACCCAGGGCGGTCCACGTGACCAATAGCCGTGTGTTGTACAGTGAGACTTACTTCGATCCGGAAGTAGAACGGCGCAAGATTCAACCGCTCTTGTTCCGTCAACGTCTGCAGGATTCACCCGATTGATCGCATTCAGTACCCACACAAC
>CAZEEG010000076.1:11669-29648 GCA_964511065.1 uncultured Pirellulales bacterium
CGCATTCGCGCAGCCTTGGCGGACCCCATCGGATTCTGGCCAGGCAATGAGTGCGTGCTAGAGTGCGGCAATGACTGCCGCAGGAATGCGATTCTCATTCATAGTCGATAGCCCGCGCAATCCAGCGTTGCACGCGGCCCGGTGCAGGTCTTTGCTGGCCGCTGTGGGATGCCCACACGGGGATGTCACACGGAGATGCCCGCACGGAGATGCCCGCACGGAGATGCCCGCACGGGGGGCAATTGACCAGGTTGCCGCTTGGCCCGCCTTGAACGGCCGGAGCCAATCAACGCGACAGTGCCCAAGTTTCACAGTGCCCGAGTTTCATAGTGCCTGAATTTCACCGTGGCGGAAATTCACAGTGCCTGAAATTCACGGTGCCTGAAATTCACACTGCCCGAGCTTCTTTGCTCAGGGCCTCCATGGCGACTCCACGGAAGCAGACAACGGGCCCCCGCGCTTGCGCAATGGGTCACTGTGTGCCTTCCCCGGAGTTCTCCCATCCCTTCCCCGCCCCCTGGCCTGGTGCGTCCCTTTTCGCCCGCGAATTGGCCGCGGTGATTCCCTCGCGACGCTTTCGCAGTTAGATTGGTAGCAAAGATAGAGGGGGTGCCAGACCGCGTACCTGCGGAAGGCTTTTGCGCCCTGGTCACCCGGAAGCCGTTGCGCCGTGGGGGCCGCCGCTTGTCGGCGGCATCCGCGTACAACGCAATGGCTCACATACCACCGGCTTTTTCCTACCTGCCGAGTCCAGCCATGAATGCCCGCCTTGCCTCTGCGTTGGGAATCTTGCTTTGGTTGCCGGCCTCGACCGCCTTGGCCGAAGTGAAGGTTGGCTTCCGCCAGTTGACCAGCACACATCCGGTGGCCGTGCAACGGGGCACCGAGTCCGAAGTGCAACTGCGGTCGAACTTCACGCTCGATGGCACCTATGCGGTGTTCTTCGCCAATCCGGGCGTCAACATGACCTACGCTGAGACGGAGCCCAAGGAAGCGCCGCGGCAGAATCGGGCATCGGTGGGCACGCCGTTCCGGTTCCAGGTGCAGGTGCCCGAGGATCAACTGCCGGGCGTGTACGAGTACCGCGTGGCGACCGAACAGGCGGTTTCCAGCGTGGCCCAATTGCTGGTGACCGATTACCCGGTGGTTACTGAAGACCCCCAGAAGAAGAACAACACGCGGGAGGCGGCCCAGGTGGTTTCGCTGCCGGCCGCAATCTGCGGCACGGTGGAGAATTTTGAGGAGGTGGATTATTACCGCTTCCCGCTGGAAGCCGGCCAGGAAATCACGGTCGAGTTGTTCGCGCAGCGGGTGACCGACCGCATCCACAACATGGTGGTTCGCGGGCCGCGGATTTACCTGATGGATGGGATGGTGACGCTGATTGGCCCCAACGGCCAGATCGTGGCGCAGAACGACAACTACTACGGCGGCGACTCGTTCCTGCACTACAAGGCTGCGATGAGCGGCGACTATACGCTGGAAGTGCGCGATGCCCGCTATGCCGGCAACAGCCGCTACACCTACTGCGTGGAAGTCGCCCAGCGGCCCTACGTGCACATGGTGTATCCGCTGGCCGTCGCTCCCAACGAAAATGCCAAGGTGGAAGCCGTGGGCCATCTGCTGGGCGATTCGAGCCAGGTCACGTTTACGGCCCCCAGCGAGCCCGGTTCGCACCGCATTCGCGTGCAGTCGGCCGCCGGCGAAACCAATCCCACCACGGTTGTCGTCAGCCCCTTGCCGCTGATTACCGAACAAGAACCCAACAACACCCCCGAGCAGGGCACCGCCATCCAATTCCCACAGGGCATCAATGGCCGGTTGGAATCGCCCGACGACATCGACATCTATGCTTTCCAGGCCGTCAAGGGCGAGCGGTACGTCTTTGAGGTTGAAGCCCGCCGCCATGGCTCGCCGCTGGACAGCGTGCTGGAAGTTCAAGACGCCCAGGGCAGGATTCTGGCCGAGGCCGATGATGCCGACCTGTACCGTGGCAAAGATAGCCGGTTGTTCTGGACCGCCCCGGCCGACGGGACCTACTATGTCGCGGTCCGCGACCTGCACGCCCGAGGCGGCGGGGCCTTCGTGTATTACCTGCGTGCCGAGCGGGCGGAAGCCGATTTCGAACTGACCGGCGAGTACTACTACGCGATGCTGGCTCCCGGCATCCGCACCATGTGGTTCGTGGAGATCAACCGCCTCAACGGCTTCGATGGCCCCGTAACACTCGAAGTCGAGGGACTGCCCGAGGGCGTCGCCTACGAGCCCATCACCGTGCCGGCCAACATGAAGCACGGCACGGTCCTGCTGCATGCGTCGGAAGATGCTCCCATCGGTGCTTCCCTGGTTCAGCTTCAGGGCCGGGCCACGATCACCGGCGCCGATGGCCAGCAGCGCGAAATCGTGCGCCGGGCGTTTATCCGGTGCCAGCAGCAGAACAGCGGCGGCGGCCAGAACAGTTGGCCGATCGAAACGCAGATTGTCGGAGTGACCAAGCCCTTGGACCTCACCGCCGTGGTGGCCGAACCGACCGAGATCACGCTCAAGCCAGGCGAATCCAAGGAGATTAAGGTCCGCATCGAACGCCAGGGCGGCTTCACCGATCCCGTCACGCTGGCCACCGAGTTCAAGTACCTGGGCCGGATTCTGGTGCCGCAGTTGCCGCCGGGCGTGTCCATGTCGCCCAAGAGCAAGGCCCGCCTGACCGGCGATACGCTGGAAGGGACCGTCGTGCTGACGGCCGACGACAAGGCGGTGCCCGTCGAGCGCCTACCGATTGGCGTGGTCGCCCAGGTATCGATCACGTTCTCGATCAACACCCTGTATTCCTCCAACCCGATCTATCTGACGGTCGAAGTGCCCGAGGCGAAGTAGCGGGCGGCCGCCGGATGGTTCCTGATTGCGCAGCGCATTGCCGATGAAGAAAAAGCCAGCCCGGTCGCGCCGTGTCTCGGAATTGCCTCTGGGCGGACACGGCCAGGCCGACCAGAGCGAGGTGCGCATCATCAGCGGCAAGTATCGGGGCCGGAAGCTGCGCATTCCCACCGATCCCCGCACCCGGCCGATGAAGAACCGTGTGCGGGAAGCGATCTACAACCTGATCGGCACCGAGGTCGCCGGCAAGCACGCGGTGGACTTGTTTGCCGGGACGGGCGCCTTGGGGATCGAGGCGCTCAGCCGCGGTGCCGCCGAGGCCACGTTTATCGAACGCCATTTTCCCACCGCCAGGCTGATCGAACAGAACTTGGCTGAACTGGGGGCGGTGGGCAACGTCGTGGCCTCCGATACGTTCTTCTGGAGCCGGCAGCCGTTGGAATTAAGCAATCGGCCGTGGCTGGTATTCTGTTCGCCGCCGTTTGATTTCTATGTCTCGCGGCAGGCAGAGATGCTGGAACTGATCGACGGCCTGATCGACGCCGCGCCGGCCGGCAGCATCGTGGTGGTCGAAGCCGATACGCGGTTCGATATGTCGCTGTTGCCGCGGGCCGACCAGTGGGACGTCCGCCATTATCCGCCAGCCGTGGTCGGCGTTCTGCGGCTCAACGGCGGCGATGATTGATGGTTGGGTCGCCCGTCTCAGCTCAAGTCCGATGCCAGCCCGATGGGGCAGCGAGGAAAAACGGTCGTTCCCTCGCTGATAAGGCACCCGGACATGGCTGGCCGAACATTTGCTGAAAACCGAACAGACAGACGAGGCCCAGCCGCACGTCGATTGGCTGCCGCGCATCGGTGGTAACGCAGCATACGACGCACAGTACCAGCGGGCATGCGAACCCCAGGGCACCCAGCCGGGCTCGCTACAGGATGATCTCACAGGATGCCTGCACAGGATGCCTGCACAGGATGATTGCTCGATGCTCTCGGCGGCGTGCCGGCGATGCGGTTTTCCAAGGCAATTCGGCGCGCCGGGGCCGTTAGGTCGTCAATTGCGGCAGCGGGCCGGTGCTATCCGCCACGCGCTCCCGCTTTACGCCCAGGCGATGCAGCAGCGACAGGTGCAGATCGGCCAGCGGCCGGCCGCGGTAATGGATGTGCCGTCCGCCGTGGAGGGTTCCTCCGCCGCCCCCGGCCAGCAGTACCGGCACGTTTTCGCGGTTGTGCAGCCGGCCCCAGGCCAGGCCGCTGCCGTACACGATCATGCAGTTGTCCAGCAAGCTGCCTTCGCCCTCGGGCGTGTTCTTCAACTGCTGGAGCATGCGGACGAACAGTTGCAGGTAGTTGCGGTCGATGCGCTGGAGCTTTGCGAGTTTGTCCTGGCCTTCGGCCGTGCGGGGGTTCAGGTGCGCCAGGCCGTGGTGGCCTTCGGTAATTCCCAGTTCATACCACGGCTCGCTCCGGCCGGGCTCGTTGTTATACATGAACGTAGCCACGCGGGTGGCGTCGGTCTGGAGGCCCAGCACCAGCAGATCCGTCAGCAGCGCGTTGTGTTCGCGGTACTCGCCGGGAATGGCTTCCGGCAAGTCGATCTCGGGCGGGCGATGGTCTTTGGCGTGACGTTCGGCAAATTCGATCCGCCGCTCGACGGCACGAATCGAGTCCAGGTATTCGTCGAGCTTGCGGCGGTCGGCGCGGCCGAGCCTGGCGCGCAGGTCTTGGGCATCGGCCATCACCACGTCGAGAATGCTTTTCTGGTTGCCTCCCTGGCGTGGATCGCCCAGCAACCGGTTGAACACGGCGCGCGGATCGGCTTCCTTGCCCATCGGCGAGTGCGGCCCTCGCCACGAAATATTGCTGGTGTGCAGTTCCGAGGATTCCTGATCGCAGCCCAGCTCGATGGAAGGCAGGCGGGTTTGCTCCCCAATCTGCTGGGCGGCAATCTGGTCGATCGAGATATCAGTGCAGTAACCGCCGGTATCGCGTTCGTTCAGCGGCGCACTGGAGAGCCACGGCGCGCAGCCCAACGGGTGGCCGTTGGCGCCCCGTTCGCTGCGGCGATTATCCAGGCCGCTGAGGATCAGCACGTCGTTGCGTACCGGTTCCAGCACCTCCAGCGTGGACGAGAAGCGAAAGTCCTTGCCTTCGCCCTGCGGCGTCCATGCATCCATGTTCACGCCGCCCGGCACAAACACGTAGATCAACCGCAATGGTGGGCGAGAAGGTTCGCCCTGGCCGGCCCATGCCCGAAGCGGTTGCATGGCCTCCAGCATCGGCAAGGCAAGCGTCGCACCGACGCCTCGCAGGACCGTACGCCGTGAAATCCGTGGGTTGCCTGGCATTGCTGGCTCCTGGCTGTCGTTCAGAATGTTTGGTTTCTGCCGCCGCTGGCCCCCTGTTGCACCAGGGGGCAAACGACTAGGGCGCCGGCGGTGAAGTGTCGGACGAATCACCGGCGACCTTGATGTAGCGGAACGGCTCGCTCCGCACGATGCCGACCACCAGTTCTGAAAAACGGTAATCGTTGGCTTTGAGCCGATCGACGATACGCTGAATGGCTGCGTCATCGGAGTATTCGAGCTTGCGGCCCAGGGCGAACGTCATCATTTTTTGGGTCAGGCAGCGCAGGAATTCATCGCGGCGCTGGTTGACCAGAATCTCCTTGAGTTCGACCACACCGTTAAAGGTGGTGCCGTCGATCAGCGTGCCGGTGGTATCCAGCGGCTTGCCGCCGTCGGTATCGCGCCACTTGCCGATGGCGTTGAAGTTCTCCAGTCCAAATCCCAGCGGGTCCATCCGCCGGTGGCACACCGCGCAGGAAGCATCGGCGCGGTGCTGTTCCAGCCGCTGGCGCAGGCTCACGTTTTCGGCAACGTTGGCCGTGGAATCGAGTTCTTCGACATTATCCGGCGGCGGCGGTTGCGGTGCTCCCAGCAAAGTCTCCAGTACCCATTGACCGCGTTTCACGGGGCTGGTGCGTTCGGCCAGCGAGGTGGCCAGCATGGTGCTGCCCATGGTGAGCACCCCACCACGCCGCTTGTCCGCCAGTTCGTTCCGCTGCCAGAACATGCGGCCGGGCGATGATCCGCGTGGCCGATCCAGTTGGTAGAAGTCCAGCATCGTATCGTTCAGCCAGGTATAGCCGGGATCGATGAACTCCAGCACGCTGCGGTCTTCGATCAGGATCGTATCGAACAGCAGCATCGTTTCGACCTGCAACGCCGCCGGCAGGTATTTCATCTGGTAGAACTCGGGATACAGGTCCGGGAACGGCATGGCCGAGCGGATGCCGCTGACCTGTAGCCATTGCATGCCGAACTGCTCGCCCAACTCCTTGGAGTAGCGATGGCGGAGCATCCGCCGGGCCTGGGCCTCCAGCACTTCCGGATCGCGCAAGCGGCCCGCATCGGCCAGGCGCAGCAGTTGCTCATCGGGCATGGTGCTCCAGAGGAAGTAGGAAAGCCGCGTGGCCAGTTCGTGATCGCTCAGCGGGCGCAGACCACGGAGGGTATCGTCTGGCATTCCCAATTCCACGCGGAACAAGAAGTGCGGCGACACCAGCATCGCTTGAAGCGGTATCTTCACCGCCGACGCAAATGGCTGCCCCTGCTGGACTGCCTGGTGATAAAGATCCAGGTAACGCTCGACCTCTGCTTCGAGCATGGGGCGGCGGAACGCCCGGCGGCCAAAGGCGGTTACCAATCGCCGGGCAACCTGGTCAGGCTCACGCTGCATCTCAACCTCGCTGATCCGCCGATCCATGGCCTGGCGGCTGAATCGCATGATGAACTGCCGCATGGCCTGGGCCGGGTCTGCCGGTTCGCCGCTTGGGCCGCGCCGCCCTTTGCGGCGGTCGCCGATTTCGACCAGTTGTTCGATCACCTGCTGGGATGCGGTGAGATACTTTTCCAGCAAAAACGGTGGCAGCGAGAGCACCTCGCCAATATTGGTGAAGCCGTACCCGACATCGTCCGGCGGCAGGGGGACGACAATCTCGCGCGCGCCGCGATGCTCGACAATCCGCACCTGCTGCGGCATGCCTTGCTGCGGATCGTACGGCGTGCCGCCGCTGTAGCGCGTGGCTCGATACGTGCCGAACAAATCCATCACAGTGTTGTTGTATTCCACCTGGTTGAGCCGCCGCATCACCACATGGCCCGGCTCCCGGCCTCCCACGCGCGCGGCCTGCTCCAACAGGTCTGCTACGGCGGCGGCCATCTGCTGCCGTTCCTCAGCTTGAGGGACCGGGGCCTTGGGCGGCATCTCGCCGGTGCGAAGCACCGTCCACACGCGATGCCACGTTGACGGATCGGCGAGCGCCCGCTCGGCCGATTCGAAAGCCGCCAGGTCCAGCCCCGCCTTGGCTTCGGCACCGCGGTGGCAGTTCACGCAGTAGCGGACGAGGAGCGGCCGAAGCTGTTGTTCAAAGACTGTGCTCGCCCCTTCGGGGCCTGCGGCGGGGCGCGCATTCGCCGGGGGCGCCGAGTGGACATCGCCGGCAAGGAACACGGTCCCCGCGGCTAAAAACACGACCAGCAAGCAGCAGGGTGCGAATCGCATGCAAACGCCCTTTCTGTACACGTCCGATGAGCCTCGCCCCGTTCCTGCCAGCGCCAAACCACCCCGAACCCGGCGATGATTGCCACACCACGCGACCACGTTCCAACCCTCGCGGGATAGCGTATGGCAGAGCAAGGACTCGCGGGGAAAGCTTGTGCGGGCATCGCCCAAATATGGTCTCAACAAGCAAGATGCGCAGGAGCCATGGATTATTTGCTGGGCCGCGTGGCCCGGCGGCGGGGAAGTGTTCCTAACCCTTGCAGCCATGGGTGGTTGGGGCGTAGTGAATACGTTCTTCTCCGCAGCGGGGGCGCTTCACGAACGGCTGGCTCTGGGGAGGGGGGCCGGGCTGCCCTCAGGACGATTTCCGCAGGTGGCCGATTGCAGGGGTTCTGGTAGAATCGGCCGCGATGGGATTCCGCCCAGCCTCCGGCCCGCAACCTTCCCACAAGTGTTGAGGCGTTTCATGGACGTTCGCCGCATTACCGTCTTTGATTCGGCCAGCCCTGAATACACCCGGGCGTTTCAAACGTTTCTGGCGCACACCGACCAGAAAGATCAGGCGATGAACTGGTTGGCCCAGGAGGTTAACGGCCTGGGCCGCCGCGAGATGGCGATTGACGCCGGGGCCGGCACCGGCAAGCTCACGACCTGGCTGGCGGAGCGGTTTGGACGCGTGGTCGGCGTGGAGCCTAATCCCACGTTGGCCGAGGCATTTCGAGCCAATTGCCCCACAACCCCGCTGTTGCAGCAGACCATCTTGGATGCCCAAGTGGAGACTGCCGCCGATTTCGTGCTGTGCTCGCACGTTTTCTATTACCTGCCGAGCGAGACGTGGGAAGCCAACCTGCTGCGGCTCATCTCCTGGCTGGCTCCCGGCGGCACGTTGGCCATTACCATCCAGAACCATCAAACCGATTGCATGCGGATGCTGGACCACTTCTTGGGCCAGCGTTTCCACTTGGGAGCCTTGGCTGAGGCCGCCCAGTTAGCACCCGGCGGACCGTACCATGTGCGCATGGACAGTGTGCCGGCGTGGATTCGCACCGACGACTTGCCCACCGCGTGCGCCATTGCCGAGTTCATGTTGAACCTGCTGCCGATTGCCGATCCGCCGGAATGGTCCGAGTTGGAAGCCTACGTGGCGCAGCACTTTTTGCAACCGGGCGGTGGATACGCCTTCTCGTGCCATCAAGACTTCTTGCGCGTCGAAAGGCCTGACGCGGCTTGATCCCCTAAACCGTTGGACACGTTACCGGGACACGGGGGTAAGCCGCGACGACGCGGGTTTAGTTTCCATCGCCGGGTGGCCAACACCCGGCCTACGGGCCGCCGATGGCGCACGATCGGCAGCCCATCCCGGCCCGGCGGGTCAGCGAGGAAAAAATAGTTGCTCCCCCGCTGGCACTTCGGGCTGTGATTCCGCGCTTTCTCGATTATGCATCGGGCTAGGATTTCATAATTTGGGAGTGGAATTCGAAAGTGACGGATCGAGACGTACTTTGCGCACCATCAAGAGACGCATAGGCGCCCTTACGCTTCAATCACGTGCTTGCGCACGGTTTCCCAATCGACCTCCACGCCCAGGCCCGGTTTGTCGGGGATCGTCACCGTAGGGCCATCGATCCGCAGCGGTTCCCGGACGATGGAGAATTCATGATATTCCGGCCCCAGCATGTCGCCGGGATACTTTTCGACCTGCATGTTGGGGCACGCCAACACCAGGTGCCCCATCGCGGCGGTCGCGACGTCCCACTCCAGGTTGGACCCGATGGAGCAACCCACACCATGCGCTGCGGCAAAATCAACAATCACTTTGGACTTGCGAATGCCGCCGTTCTTGCCGGGATAGACGCTGATGACATCGCATCCCTCGTGGCGGATCAATTCCTGGGCGTGGACCAGGTTGAAACACATGTCGTCGGCCATTACCGGCGGTTGGGTTTCGCGGCGAACGCGGGCGATGGCTGCATAATCGCCATCGGGCGTCGGCTGCTCGGTGAGTTCCACCTGCTGCTCGCGCATCGCATTCACGGCTGCGATGGCGGTAACCGCATCCCAACCGCAGTTGGCGTCGATGGTCAGATGACGATCCGGGCCAATGACCTCGCGAACGGCGCGGACGCGGGCCACGTCGTCCTCGACGCGCCCTCCCACCTTGACCTTGATGGTGTCAAACCCTGCCGCCACGCGATCGGCGGCCACCTGCCGGGCGCGATCGAGATCGTACGCGCCCATTGAGAAACGGCAACGAATGGTGCGGTCGCGGCACGGCCCGCCCAGCAGTTCGTACACAGGCTTGCCGGCTTGCTTGCCCAAGATGTCCCAGCACGCCATTTCCACGGCGCTCTTGGTGAACCAGTTATGCGCGGCGGCACGGTCCATCAGGGCATCGAGTTCTTCGATGGCCGCCGGGTCGCGCCCGATCACGAGCGGCGCCAGCACGCGGTCGACCAGCGCCTTGGCCGACCACACGGTTTCGCCGCTCCAGCGGGCCATCACGGTCGCCTCGCCCACGCCTTCCACGCCGGCATCGGTTCCCAATCGCACCAGCAGATAATCGGACACCAGGTGTTGCCCCAGGGCCGATTTCATTTGCCGAATGGGTTTGAGAGGGATGCGAACGGCATACGATTCGACGTGCGTGATCTTCATGGCCGGCATATCTCCCTATATCGAATGGCGATGCCGTGGGTGGGGGGACGATTCGAAGATCGTACCAATACTTTATGGAATGACCGGAATGGATGATATGGACATGTTTTATAGGTACATCTCTGATTTGATATGCTGACTCGGCTCCTGGACGTACCGAAGTCGGCTACCAGCCACTATAGATGCTCGATCCATCTGGCCGGCTGCTGGTTATGAAAAAAGGGCCGCTCCGGGCCGCGGCAGAAGCGCGGCCGGAGCGGCCAGAATACAGCGGCCAGGATGCTTAGGGCACGCGGTGCGGCCGGCGGTTACTGGGCGTTCTTCTCGACCACCCAAATGTTGCGATAAACGACCGGATTGCCGTGGCCTTGCAGATACCAGCCCAGCGGCTCGGGGCCTTCGCCAGCCTTGCCGGGCGTGGCCTTAGGCAATTCCAGGTCATCGTGAATCACCACGCCGTTGTGCTTGACGGTGATTCGCGCATTCTTCACCTTCTTGCCGTTCTCATACCTGGCCTGGGTGAATTCGATATCGTAAGTCTGCCACGAAAGCGGCGGCAGGCACATGTTCACGGCCGGTTCGCTGATCGAATAAATACCGCCGCACTCGTTGTCCTTGCCTTCCAGCCCGAAAGAATCGAGCACTTGAATCTCGTAACGGCTTTGGGCGTACACCCCGCTGTTGCCGCGAGCCTGGCCGCGGGCGTAAGGCTTGAAGGGGGTGCGGAACTCGATGTGGAACACACAATCGCCAAACTTCTGTTTGGTGGACGTGTTGGCCTGGAGGTAGCCGTCTTCGGTGAGCTTGCCGTTCTCGAAAGCGTCGGCCGAACTGCCATCGAACAGGACCACGGCACCCTGGGGAGGCTTGGCGCCAAGCGTCGGGCTCTTTCGCTCAATCCGTTCCAGTACGACGTGGGCTTCGCCTTCGGGGTTGATGGCGGTCAGCTTGCCGTCCTTGAGGGTCGCGGTCCAGCCTGATTCGCCCTTGAAACTGGCGGTGCCGTCGTCGTTGAGTTGCCCGTGCGCTTTGTGTTGTCGATCGCCGCGTTTCCAGCCATCGCCTGGCAGGCCGCCCAGGTAATGAACCAGGTCGAACTTGCCGCCTCCCAGGGCAATCACCTGGACGCCGTGTTTGTTGCCTTGCTTGTCCTTGCCGGCGTACTCGCCCTGGATGGCGAAATCGGCACCAGCCTCGGCCGGATCGGTGATGGTCAGATTGGGATTGGCAGGCTGGGCGGCGAAGCACCCGTTGGCCCACCCTACCGCTAACGCAGCGGCCCCCATCCACGCCAAACTGGCGGCTGTCAGCTTCATGGTTATTGCTCCCGTGCAAGTAAGGAAAGGTCTCAACCGTTGTTGAGCCGGCCATTGTCGCCTGCGCCGCGGCATCGCTCAATAGTTGGCTTGCCGGGGGGGCGCAGTGTGCCGAGCGTGGCGAATTGCGTTGAAAGGGCGGCGTTCCCAACGCACCTTTTGCCCACCACTGCCCAACGGCGCGATCCTTGCTCCTGGCCGTTCAATTCAGGGCTGAATTGCTGCGCCCGGCGGAAGTGGGCGAATTGCAATGGGTTTCATCACCGGAGAGGGGATCGGCTGCCACGGAAGGCTGGGCGGCGAGCCACGGTTCCAGGTCGTCGAAGATGGCGCCGGCGGTGTCGTGAAAGACCTTACCCATCAGCAGGTCGGTCAGGTTGCGTCGATGTTGCGGGTACTCGCTGATGAACCGGTTCACGCTGAAGCCCTGGTGATAGAAGGCTTCCGCCAGCCTGCGAATCCGGTTCATACCGCGCTGGAATGGATCGGCCCAGGCGCCAAGCTGCCGTGCGGAGAGGTCGCCGCCCCGCAATCCGTCGATGATGCCATCGGCTGCCATTTCTGCCGACTTGAGTGCCAGGAACACGCCCGAGGAGTAAATGGGATCGACAAACCCCAGAGCATCGCCAACCAACACCCAGCCATCGCCGGCCGGGGCCTGGGCAACGTATGAGAAGTCCGAGAGTACGTGGAAGTCGCTCACCAGTTCGGCATGCATCAGCCGCTGGAGGACGGCCGGGCACTTGCACAGTTTTTCTTCGAAGACGGCTTCCGGCGTGCCGCGTCCGTGGAGCAGGTGCTCCGGATCGGCGACCACGCCTACGCTCACCAGGTCGTCGGGTAGAGGGATGTACCAGAACCAGCTTCGCCGGTCGCGGCTTTGGAAAATGACGGTAGCACCGGCGTCGACGCCCGGGTCGCGCCAGCCGCCGCGATAGTAGGCCCAGATGGTGGCCTTACGCAGCCTGGCGTGTTCTTTCCGCAGTCCCAGCTTGGAAGCGAGCAAGGTTTGCTGGCCGGACGCATCGACCACCACGGGAGCGTAAAAGTCACGCGGTTGCTCGTCGCCATCGGTATGGGCCCTGACCCCCACGGCGCGCAAGCCATCCAGCAGCACGTCGAGCACCCGGCAGCCCTGGCGGCAATCGGCCCCTTTTTCAATGGCATTTTCGAACAGCATCTGGTCGAACTCGCTCCGCAGCACTTGCCAGGTCTGGGAGCACTCGCGGGGATCGGCATCGTGGAAGTAGAACGGGGCCGCTTCCTCGCCGGTGTGGTTGACGAACTGCACGCTGAATTTGCAGGGGAAGCGACTGGCCTTCAGCCGTGGCAGCACGCCTAGGCGTTTAAGCGTCCAGTACGATTCGGGCATCAAGGATTCGCCGACGTGAAACCGGGGGAAGCGTTCGCGTTCCAAGAGCAGGGTATCGAAGCCGGCTTCGGCAACCAGGGCCGCGGCCGTGGAACCGGCGGGTCCGCCTCCGATCACGATGCAATCGAATGTTTCCATGGCGCGCTTCGGAATGGCTTTGGGTGCGATTAAGGGGCCAGGCCTCTTCTCGTTCCGCTCGGCCGGCATCGTCATCCGGCTACGCCGCCCCCCGACTCGTTGGGGGGAAAGCTGCTGTTCCCGCCTTGGGACCGCGATTTCGTTTCTTTGGGGGGGTACTGGTGCCTTCAACCGCCGGAAGCGCCCACCGGGAGCATGCCCCCCCGAAGTCGGCAGCCTCAGCGGCGTGGACGACCCCGGTTCCGTGCGTTGGTTGTGGTGGCTGGTTGTAGGGGCCGATGGTGTCTCAGCCGGCTGAGAATGTTCTTGGAGTGATGGTGGGTTGGGAGGGATGCAGGTAGGACAGTGCCTCTGGGGTTGAAGCCTCACCGGCGGGAATACGCCGCCGGATGCCCGGCCAGGTCAGTCCGTGACAATGTCAGTCCGTGACAATCTCCAACAGTTCGACGGCCGGTTCGCTGTTGCAATAGATCAGGGCAGTGCGGCCGTAGACGGTTTGGGCATGGCCGTCGGTTAGCCAGGACTGCAGAACTTCGCCGGGCGTGATCTTAAAAAGCGAAAACAGATGCACGCTGCGGAGGACGTTATGTTGAATGAGAATGCGGCCCAGCGGGGTCTTTTCGCTAACCACTTCTTGCCGGGCGGCAGGTGGCAGCAGGCCGAGGCAAATCCGCATGATGCCGTACTGGACCACTCGGTCATCGCATTGTCGGGTGAGTAGAATCTCCCGCGCGTAATGGGTGTCGGTGGCGTGACGCTGGAGCACCTTCACATCGACCGGGCAGTTGTGGTGCTTCTCGACCGTTACCGTCATATGGTGCTCGTGGGCGAGCAGCTTGCGGTAAACGTCGGGCATCTTCGCCGCCGTCACCTCGTGAAATGCCCCCACGTGCCGACGGTTGTCGTAAAACAACTCAATCAGCGTATCCAAGTCCGGCGTGATGCGTTCCGAGGTACTCACGGGTCTTCCGGCGGTGCTGGAGGCTGAGTGGCGGGCGAGAGGCCGCCGGGAAAGGTCGTCCATGCAATGCGGTATACGGCAATGCCTGGGCCCGGGCAGCCTCCTGGCAGGAGGTGTCAAACAGCACCGCGACAGCCTCGCGGCATCGTGTTCAACGCTGGCCAGTCTACCCAATCGCCGGAATCAGGTCGAGTTTTTTTGAGAAGGGGGCACAGTCGGCCACGCAGCCGCCGGGATTGCAACCTCCATGGCCGATCCAGGTATCCGTGGCCGATCAAGGTTGTTGCCCGCTGGTTCAGCCGCTAGGCTACGTCCCCCCCCCGCCCTGGAAGTAGGGTGGGGCTGGCCCTCCGCCCTGGCCGACTGGCGGCGATAATCCGGACAGCGATAACCGGGGTAAGGCAATCTGGGCAGAGCAGCCTGGAAAGCGGCAGTCGTTCAATCCGATGTGACTTCAATTCGGAGGACCACCGGCATGATTCTCGTCACCGGGGCCACTGGCATGTTTGGCGGGCGAGTGCTTGAAGCATTGCGGGCGCGGGGGGCCGCTGTCCGCGGTTTGACCCACTCGCATGAAAAGGTGTTGCCGCTTACCGACCTGGGGGTGGAAGCCGCCATGGGCGATTTGGATCACCCGGAATCCCTGAGGGCTGCCCTGATCGACGTGGAGCGGGTGTTTCTGGTTACGCCGATGGACGACCAGATCGCCCGGCGCGAGGCAAACCTGATTGAAGCGGCGAAGCGGGCCGGCGTGCGGCAGGTGGTGAAATTGTTTGGCGCGGTCCGCCATCGCGGCGATGCACTGGTGAGCCAGCACGAAGCATCCATCCAGCGGCTTCGGGAGTCGCCGCTAGCGTGGACCCTGATCTCGCCCAACACGGTGATGGAAAGCAATCTGTTGCCGCATGCTCCTACCATTCGTGCGTCAGCCACATTTTACGGGGCCGCTGGCGACGGGCGCATCGGCATGGTGGCCGCCGATGATTGCGCGCTGGCGGCCGCCACGGTGCTCACCGGCGATATGTCGGCCCATCATCAACAAAATTACGAGATCACTGGCCCCGAGGCGATTACGCTGGCCGAGGTCGCCGAACGGATGTCCCGAATCCTCGGCCGCACGATCCGCTACGTGGATCTGCCGGTGGAGGAGTTTGGCGAGATGCTGATTGAGCAAGCCGGCTTTCCGCGCGACTCCATCGAGATCGCTGTGTTGTGCCACTTTCGCGCCTTCCGCCGCGGCGATGCCGACCTGGTGACGCATACCTTCGAGCAACTGACCGGCCGGCGGCCTACGAGCATCGACCAGTTCATCGAAGCCCATCGCGATGCATTTCTTGCGGACGAACCTGCCGAATAGTTGCAATTCGGCGTGCAGCCTGATCCATTGCAGCAGCGACTGCCCCGCAGCGCGTGACTGCATGTTCATTGTTCTTTGCCACAAGGGATGACCGGTGCCATGGCGGACGACCGCCCCAATATCATCTTCATCATCACCGATCAGCAACGGTTCGATACCATCCGCGCCCTGGGGTTCGACTACGTCGATACGCCCAACCTCGATCGCCTGGCTGCCGAGGGCGTGGCCTTCACCAACTGCCATATCACGGCACCCTCGTGCGCACCTTCGCGGGCGAGCCTGTTTACCGGGTATTTCCCGCACACCACCGGCATCCTCAAGAACGCCGATCAATGGCGGCATAGCTGGGTGGAGCAGTTGGCCTACTCGGGCTACTACTGCGTGAACGTGGGCAAAATGCACACGTTCCCCTACGAAACCCCACTGGGCTTTCATGAACGTTACGTGGTGGAGAACAAAGACCGGTACCTGGAAGGCCGGTATTATTTCGACGAGTGGGACAAGGGACTGCGGGCACGCAACCTCATCAAGCAGCAGCGCGAACTGTACCGCCAACTGCCCGACTACCACGAGCGCCTGGGCGCCTTTGAATGGGAACTGCCCGAGGATACCCATCCCGACTTCTTTGTCGGCGACATGGCCTGCTGGTGGCTGGAAACCCACCCGGTTGAGCAGCCGCTGTTTTTGCAAGTGGGCTTTCCCGGCCCGCATCCGCCGTACGATCCCATTCCGCGTTACGCCGGGCCCTACATGCAGCGCGACCTGCCGCTGCCGCACGTTACGGAAGAAGAGTTAAACACGCAGCCTCCGCCGTTTCAGGCCATGCGGGTTCACAATACCGAGGTCGATCACGATTCGGTTGTCCACCTGCTCAATCCGACCCGAGAGCAGTTGCATCGCCAGCGGGCGTACTACCTGGCCAACGTCACCATGATCGACGAAAAGGTAGGCCAGTTGCTTTCCACGCTGGAGCGGCGAGGCTACCTGAAAAACGCCGTGGTGATTTTCACCTCCGACCACGGTGACTGCCTGGGCGATCACGGCCACAGCCAGAAGTGGACCATGTACGACATCATCACCCGGATGCCGCTTTTGGTCTGGTCGCCCGGCCGGTTCCCCGGTGGGCGCCAAGTCGATGAGTTGTGCCAATTGATGGACATCGGACCGGCCATCCTGGAACTGGCGGGGGTGGAACCGGCCCCGACGCTCGAAGCCATCTCCCTGCTGCCGGCACTGCGCGGCGAACCGTGGGGAGGCCGGCCATACGTTTACGCCGAACATGCGCGCGACGGCATCCTGCAGGAAACGGCCTTCATGAGCATGGTCCGCAGCCGGGATTGGAAGCTGGTCCACTTTCTCGACGAGCCGTTCGGCCAGCTTTTCGATTTGGTGAATGATCCCGGCGAGGTCCGCAATCTGTGGGATGAACCAGCCTCCGCAGCTCACAAGGCGGAGCTGCTGGCCGAGTTGCGGGAGTGGCGGATTCGCAGCCAGCTGCATACGGCCGATTGGTCCAGGGACTGGCGATAGCCCCCGGCAACGGATCCCCGAGGCCGTATCCTGGCCAGTGCGATTGGACCTGTTCACCGGCGGTGAGCCAGAACGCGGCCTTGCCAGCAGTGCGCTGCAAGACCTCCCCCCTATGGGGGTTAATCCCAAGGGGAAGCCAAGAGGGTAACGGCTGCCGTTGAAGCTGCGGCAACTAGCCGTTTTAGGCAGCCTTCCATGGAGGCCTTTGCACAGACAACGGGCATCCACTGCCCGCAAAAGTGGCAGCGCGCGGCCTTGTTGATGGTCGGGTTGCAGTTTCGTAGCAATTCGCAAGCCAAAACGGTTTAAGCATTTAGGCCTGCTGGTCGATTTCTACGGCATTCGCTGCGGCACCTTCATTGCTTTGGGGATCGGCCCGGTTACCCAGCCGACCTGCTTCCGCGCCTTTGATGGGGAAAGCTCCCAGGTTGCTGCCCGGTCGCTGTGCTCTCGGTGAACCAAACCGCGGGCGTTTCACACATTGTCCCAACCGAGTTTGAGTGAAAGGAAAGAACGCATGCCCGACAGGACACCACAAGAAGTCTTGGCCATGTGCCGTGACCAGGGGGTCAAAGCCGTCGACCTCCGGTTCATGGACTTCCCAGGCTTGTGGCAGCACTTCACGATTCCCGTTACCAAGCTCGACGAGGACGTGTTCGAGAACGGCCTGGGTTTCGACGGTTCCAGCATCCGCGGTTGGCAGGCGATCAACGAGAGCGACATGCTCGTGGTGCCGGTGCCCGAAACCGCCTTCATCGATCCCTTTACGGACCTGCCGACGCTGGTGATGGTTTGCAACATTCAAGACCCCATCACCCGCGAAGATTACACGCGCGATCCGCGCAACGTCGCCCGCAAGGCCGTCAACTACATGAAGAGCACGGGCGTGGCCGACGTGTGCTTCATCGGCCCCGAGGCGGAGTTCTTCATCTTCGACGACGTGCGCTTCGACCAGAACGCGCACGAAGCCTACTACCACCTCGACAGTGTCGAAGGCGAGTGGAACCGGGGGCGCGCCGAAGGCCCGAACTTGGGCTACAAGCTGCGGTACAAGGAAGGCTACTTCCCGGTGCCGCCAGCCGACCAGTTCATGAACCTCCGCAACGAGATGATGCAAACGCTGATCGATTGCGGGATCGATGTCGAAGCCCAGCATCACGAAGTGGCCACTGGCGGCCAGGCCGAAATCGACATGCGGTTCTCTGAACTGGTGCTG
>CAZEEG010000077.1:0-24222 GCA_964511065.1 uncultured Pirellulales bacterium
TGCTCGACTGGCTCATCTACGAAGGCTGGGAGGATGCCGAGGAACTCGACGTGCGCCCCATCGCGTGGTCGGATTGTTTGAGCGAGCGCGAGCGGCAGAACCTGGCTAACCTTGCCCTGGCCGCGCAACAGTTTGTTGCGTCGCGCGCCAAGGATGATAAAGCGACGGTGCTGGAGATCGGCCAGGCGGTCCTCAACTTGCGCGGCGTGTCATTGGTCGACCGGAACAAGCCCAAGGATATCTTGGACAAGAAGACCGAAGCCCGCGACCGCTACGTTTACGAGCGGCTGAGCAAGGGGCAATCGGCAGCGCGGATCGTGGCCGCGATCGAACAGCATCCCGAGTGGGACATCCTGCCGGCCGACCAACTGGAAAGCTGCGCCGAAGCCTACGCCCAGCGTCACCAGTTGCCATCGCTGGAACAACGCCGGCGAACTTCCTAGCCCGCTTTATGGCTAGCGCGCCGGCGGCAGGTTGCCTTCGGTCACAGCACCCGGCGGAAACTCCATTTCCGGCGGAACTTCGGCCGGTGAAAAAACCGCCGCTGGCGGCGAAGCAGCGGGCAGCGGTTCTCCCACGGGTGGCAGCTTGGACGGGTTCCACGGCGGCGGTTGCCAGTTGGGATCGATGGTCCGGACCACCGGGGGAAGTGGCCGATCGGCTTGCCCAATCATCGCCACGCGGCCGTCGGAACCGGGCGGCATCGCGCAACGGCTATGCCGCGGATTCCATGGATAACCGAATGCGTGGCGATAGTCGTAGCACGGGCCCAACCCATCGCAACTGCGGCACCGATAGCAGCCGGGGCCACAGCCACGCCGGAATCCGTCGCCGCAGGGCCGCAGCTCGTGCCGCAACAGCGTGATGTCCAGCTTGATCGGGTGTTGGCCCGGGGCCGATAGTGCCAGCAACAGAATGGCAGCTTCCATGGAGTCCTCGCGTTGTCAGCGGGATGACAGCCGCGCCCCAGCGAGCGGCGCAAGGAGGTCGTTGGTCGTGGACAGTGGGGCTCGCGCCGCATGCCCGTGCCACGGAATCCACCGATGCGGAGCATAGTCCGCGGTGCTGGTGGTGACGGTCGAACCGGTTGCATCGTTTGGCGCGTATTTGCGGTATCGACGCGCAGGCTGCGTGCAGTCCAATCCGAATGCGCAGACAACCGTGATGAAAGCACCGATGGCACGGTGCTGCCCCCTGGCGATCGGGCCGCAACATGCCTCAAGCGGCAACGATACCCCTTTGCCCCTTCCCCGGCCAATCATCGACATGCCGTAGAGGGCGTGGTACGCTGCCGGGCAGTTCCGCGCTAGGCTCTATCGTGCATTGTGTTGGCTTGCGCACCTTCTTGGACTGCGGACCGTGCCATGTGGCCCGACGCTCCTGAAACCGAACAGTTGCTTGCCCAGGCGCGTGGTGGCGACTCGCAGGCGGTGAACCAACTGCTCGACCGGCACCGCGACGCCTTGCGGCGGTTGGTGGAGTTGCGCATGGATCGGGCCTTGCGGCGGAGGGTGGACGCCAGCGACGTGGTGCAAGAAGTGCTGGTGGAAGCCAACCGCCGGTTGCGCGACTACCTGGCCGATCCCGCGCCGATGCCGTTTCATCTGTGGTTACGGCACATGGCCCGAGATCGGCTGATCGACGCTCATCGCCGGCATCGCCTGGCACAGCGTCGGAGCGTCGATCGCGAGCAACCCTTGGCGGCGCCGGGCGGGATCGATCAATCGACGATCGAATTGGCCGGACAGTTATGCGATCCGCAGTTGACCCCGGCGGCCCAGGCTACCTGGCAGGAAACGTTGCGGCGGTTCCAGGAGGCCGTTGAGCGGTTGGACGAGATCGACCGCGAGATCATCTTGATGCGGCACTTCGAAAAGCTCACCAATCAAGAAGCCGCGCAAGCGCTAGGGCTGACCAGCGCCGCGGCCAGCATGCGATACCTGCGCGCGGTGCGACGCTTGCGGGTGTTGCTCGGAGGCGAAGAAGCGGCCAGCGATGAGGAGTGATGGCCAGCGGCACTCGTGGCCTTCTGCTTGTGTCCTGATCCTGGCATCGCTCAAAACTCGCCGCGTTCCACTTCAAACAAAAAACCCGTTCGGTCGTGCGGGTAGGACCGAACGGGCTTTGCCGGTCGTGAATCCCTAAAGCGGCTGGGTCGGGCCCGGGGAGCCGAGGCGGGATGGCCTCGCTTCACGACGTGGTAGTGCGGGAGACGTTGTCAGATCAGTTCCAGGAGGAGACAGGGCAATCGGCAGCGGGGGGAATGCCCCACGACAGCCGATTGCAAAAGATGTCAGGCGTTCGCGAATACGGAAACGGCCGGTCACTTGCCTGTCCGGGAATTCCGGGCTGTGGCCTTGCAGGGGGCCGCGGCCTGGCGGGGAGTTGCCGGGACAGGTCGAAAAAGTGCATCTCTAAGGGGGTGAAAATTGGCCCTCGGGGGGCGGGAAACCCCCGAAGGCCAACTGGGTCGCTTCAGCATCTCGTTCCTGCAAGTCATTGTTTCTCAGCAGCAGGAACGTCAGCCCTTAAATGCACGAGCCATGCCAAAGCAGCGGCAGCCTCTCCAGAAAAAACCGCCAAGAGACCACGTTGGCCGTAGGTGGTGTAGAGGCTTAGGCTTAGGAAACGCTGCGGCAGATGCCGTACGCTTTCACCCCGGCGAGGGAGCCTTGTAACTCTTACAAGGAACGAGCCAGGGGCAATGAAAAGATTACAAACGACCCCGCTGCCGCGGCGGTTCTTTGCAAAGCCTGCGGAGCGGATTATCCGCTGGCGTTCAGATTAAAACACCCAGATGCCGCGGATACCAGAAGGTGGGCCACGTGCAGCACCACGGGCTCAATGACCAGAGATTGGCTGAGGGAACCGTCAATGGCGCTGCTTGCGGCGCTCTTTGCGCAACGCCCGGCGTTCCGCCTTGCTGAGCCGGGAAATGTCGCTGCTTTCCGCCTGATCCACGCGAATCTTGTCGCCGGTCGATGTGGTGGCGGTCTTGGGGCTGACGCTCGCCCCAGATGGAGCTGGCTTCTGGCCCGAGTTGTCGCGCGATGCCTTGGCCGAGGCCACGGCAGGAGTGCTACCGCTGGAACCCCGAGCATTGGGTTTGGCGGCAGAAGGCTTATTTGCTTCGACCGTGACCTTGGCAGGTCGCTTGGGCTTGCGAGTGGAGGTACTTTCGGGGGCGTCGTCGGCAGCAGGTTCGCGGGCCGCGCGTCGCCGCCGCGGGCGGGTCGCTTGGGTGTCGTCGACGACACGCTTGGTTTTGCGCCGTTTGCGCGGAGTTACCAGCCCTTGAATTTCGCGGACAACGTGTCGGGCGTACAGCATGCAGCCGAACCATACCAGCACGTTGCCGAGCATCTCGAGTCCTTCTTCGACCATCACGCCCACCGCCCCGGATTCCGGCAGCAGAAACTCGAGTTGCACGATGACAGCCCCGGCGAAGCAACCGGCGGCGGCAAACATCGACAGCAGGGCCGAGCGGCACTCGCTCAGGTCCCACAGCAGACGGATACCGACCCAGCCCAGCACCAGGCCATATGCGATGACCCACCACATCGAGCCATCGCCGTAGAGGCGGTGGCCGGTGTACAGGGTCATCATCTCTTTGAAGCCTTCGTGCAGGCTGGCGCTTTCGTCGATGCTCATCACCGCGAAGCACAACCCGGCCAGCAACCAAGTGCGGTAACGGCCGCGGTAGTCGTCGATCCGGTGCCGCCGTAGCGAGTAGACCAGAAAGGCGAAGGCGGCGGCGATCGCGAGGATCGTGGAAGAATACCAGGCGCCGAGGCTGCCTTCACTGTCGAGGTCGAAAGCGGCGATGTGGCCATCGGTGGTGTGCGCGGCCCAGCGGGGCGTCAGGTAGTACAGCCATTCCAGGCCGCCGATGATGCCCACGTTCAACGCCAGCAACAGCAGCAGTACCCAGGGCCGTTGGGGAATGAAATCCGTAATCCGCGCTTGATTTTCCATAAGGGCCGCCTGGGTATAGCGATGGCCGGTTATTGCCACCGCCTGGTCTTGCGGAACCTCACTGGCGGCCGACGCTGAGGCGTCGGCGCACGTCGAGGCTCGGCGCCGGGTACTGGCGCCGTCGGTGGCGACTCCGTCGTTCAGCAGTCGCCGCCGCCGTTCATCACTGGGCGTGTGCGCTCGGAATTGCATAATTGGGGGCGAATATAGCCACGGTCGTCAAACAGCGTAAGACAAGTATTTTTAGCCGTCCTGCCCCTGCCTCCGTACCCTCCCAGAGGGTGCCGTCAGCGCGCACCGGCCATGTTTTTTCGCTGTTTTTTGGCGAGTGGCCCCCGCTGGTTCCCTCTGGGAAGCAGGGGGGGGGAGCTGCCTGCCCAGTTGCCCAGGCGGATGATTCTCCCCCCAAGAGCCGTACAACCGGTACGACCAATCCCCGCCAAGGTGCATTGCCCGCATGCCATCGTGAAATAGAATCGCTCACGTGCCCAACGCTGGCCGAAACTAAGCCCAAAGGGGATGGAAGGGAATCCGCTCCCGGTATCAACCAACGGAGGCGAAGGTATGTACCCACGGACGGGGGGACATCCGCACTGCGTCAATCCATGATGAATCAGGCTACAGAACTCGTGATCACCGGCATGGGCGTCATTTCCCCGCTGGGTGTCGGCGTGGAGGCGTACTGGCAGGCCCTGGTTGCCGGCACGAGTGGCGTGCAAATCTGGCCGGAATTCGACCGCGAGGATATGCCCGTCCACCTTTGCGCCCCCGTCAAAGATTTTGACCCCAAGCTCTACGTCCGGCCCCGCAAGAGCCTCAAGGTCATGTCCCACACGGTCCAGATGGGCGTCGCCGCAGGCGTGATGGCCGGCGAACAGGCAGGGTATGCCGAGAACAGTTTCGACCCGGAACGCTTGGGCGTCATCTACGGAGTCGATCTGATCCAGAACGACCTGGAAGAAGTGGCCGTGCCTTACGAGGCCACACTGGTCGACGGCAAGTTCGACCACTCCCGCTGGTCCTCGCACGGCATCCCCAACATGTATCCACTGTGGATGCTGAAGTACTTGCCCAATATGCCGGCTTGTCACGTGGGGATCGCGCACGACGCCCGTGGTCCTTGCAATACGGTGACGCTGGGCGATGTTTCGTCGCTGATGGCGCTGGAAGAGGCGGCACGCACCATTACGTCGGGCAGGGCCGATGCCATGATCGTAGGAGGCGCCAGCTCTCGCGTGCATGCTTGGCTGGCGCTGCGCGCCTCGATCGACCAGCAAACGCCCCAGCGTTGCAATCCCGAACAAGCGTCCAAGCCCTTCGACGTGCGCCGCGATGGAATGGTAAACGGTGAAGGTGCCGCGGCCATCGTGTTGGAAACACGGCAGCATGCCGAAGCGCGCGGGGCGAAGATTCTCGCCCGGCTGCTGGGCTGCGGCAGCGCCTTTGAACCGCAACCCCGCTCTGGCCGCCGGACAGGCTCGGCCGTGGCGCGGTCGATCGAGAAGGCCCTGGGAGCAGCGGGTGTGACACGCGGCGACGTAGGCCACGTCAACGCCCACGGAACCAGCACCACGGTCGGCGATGCCGTTGAAGCTCAAGGCATCCGGTCCGCATTAGGCGATACGCCGGTGGTGGCTTACAAGAGCTACTTCGGAAACCTGGGAAGCGGCGGCGGCCTGGTGGAGATGATTGCGAGCATTTTGTCGCTGAACCACGAGGTCCTGCCTCCTACGCTGAACTACGAACAGCCCGACCCCGATTGCCCGGTAAACGTAATCCACGGTGAGCCGTTGCGGAGTTCGCCGCCGGTGTTTGTGAAATTGAGCCAATCGTCGACCGGCCAGGCAGCGGCCGCAGTGCTTGGCACCCCGTAGGAACCCTGTCGGCGGTTGCTTGTGCGTCGTTGCTTGTTAACCGGCGCTGCGCGGCGGAAATTAGCTGGGGGAAAGGGCGAACGAAGGCGCTGCGGCCGGTTTGGCTAGCATGCCTGGTTTTCCAAGTCGTTGAGCGATCGCGAAGGGGGCACCCGGCGTGTATCATCAATGGCGCATTATGGATGGGGCGGTACGGCGCGGCCACAACCAGCCTTGTCAAAACCGCATTCAACAAGGGCCAGCACCAGCGGTTGAGGAGGGGGCGATTGGCTCAACCCCCTGCCCTCCGTTTGGTTTGCGATTAGGGAGATTCGCACAATCCATGTTGACACGGATCAGCGGAGGGGTAAGATAGCGCTAGTTTTGACGCTGTCGGGCGATATGATTCGAACGATACGACGCCCGTTCTAGCTCTTGTGGCACCCCGTCCCGCTTTTGTGATGTGGGAAAGATTGGGGTGGGGACGGGTGTAAGTCCACCGGGTCTCTCTTGCCTCGGGGACGACGGTTGCCCTCCATCGCGCCCAGCCCTGTGGTGGGCTCGTGGCTTTGCGGTGCATTCCCTCTTGGGATGACACGATCGCAGGGCAACCGACTGCGAATCGGGCACTATCGGCCGTAACCAAGCCAGCAGCCACGTATGCGCGGGCCGCTTACGGCTTCATCCTGCGAGTATTCCACGCATCGAGCATTCTTCGACCCCGTTCTTGAGGCGCCGTTGCTGCGCAACGCACGCCTCGCGCATTGGTGCATAATGGCGAAAAAGAAGAAAAGCAGCCGCCAACGTGGTAAAGGCGGATACCATCATCGCAACCGCCGCCAAGGCGATCATCGTCCTGCCCGCCAGCAGCAGGCCCAAGTGGACGATCGCGAGCCGCAGGAAAACGCCAATGGCGAACCGCTGCCGCTGGAGCCCGCCAAGGGCATCCTCGAATTGCACCCCAATGGGTACGGCTTCCTGCGCGGCTTGGACAACAACTACGCCCGGGAACGCACCGATCCCTTTGTTCCCGCCACCATGATCGAAAAATACCGGCTCCGCGAGGGCCTGCTGATTTCGGGCATGGTGCAGCAGAATCGCCGCCAGCAGGGCCCGCGGCTGAAAGAGATCATCGACGTCGACGGCATGAAGCCCGAGGACTACGTCAACGTCAAGAACTTCGACCAACTCACCCCCATCAATCCCGAGGTGTGGCTCAAGCTTGAAACGGGCCCCCAGCCATTGACCACTCGGGTGATGGACCTGCTGACGCCGTTGGGCAAAGGGCAGCGGGCCCTGATTGTCGCCCCGCCGCGAACCGGCAAGACCATTCTGTTACAGCACATCAGCCAGGCCATCAGCACCAACTATCCCGAACTGCACCTGATTGTGCTGTTGATCGACGAGCGGCCCGAAGAAGTCACCGACATGCGCCGCAACGTCAAGGGCGAGGTCCTCGCCAGCAGTCTCGACCGCGAGGTGGAAAGCCACGTGCGGTTGTCACAACTGGTGGTCGAACGCTGCAAGCGTTTGGCCGAAATGGGCCGCGACGTCTTTCTGCTGATGGACTCCATCACCCGCATGGCTCGCGCCTTCAACAAGGTGGTTGGCAACAACCGCACCATGAGCGGCGGTGTCGATATCAAGGCGCTGGACGTTCCCAAGAAACTGTTCGCCACGGCCCGGGCGTTTGAGGAAGGCGGCTCGCTCACCATCGTGGCCACCGCGCTGATCGAAACCGGCAGCCGGATGGATGAAGTGATCTTCCAGGAGTTCAAGGGCACCGGCAACATGGAACTGGTGCTCGATCGCAAGCTCTCCGATCGCCGCGTCTTCCCGGCGATTGACATCACGCAGTCGGGCACGCGGCGCGAGGAGCTGCTGCACGATCCCGAGACGCTGCACGCCGTCACCACGCTGCGGCGGACGCTCACGCAGATGCATCACGTGGAAGCGATGGAGCAGTTGACCAGCAAGCTGGCCCGCTTCAACAGCAACCGCGAGTTCATCGACCTGATCGCCAAGACCAAGGCCGGCGCCGACTGACCTTGCTGGCGCTTCTCGGTGCGTACCATGGATTGGGTACCTGCGCAATGCGCGATAGGCAATGCGCGACAGGCAGCCGGTAATACTGCGCAATCAACGCTTCGCTAGACATGCGCAGATAGGTCCCGCTGTGCCGCCCATGAAAGGCGGGCCCAGTTCATAGGCGCGTGACGGGATGCGCGCCGCAACGCCAGCACCACAGGTCACGTTGGCACCTAATTCGCGCGGCGCTCAGAGCGGTGGCTTACAGCGCCGCGGCACGCACGCCTATTCTCAATCTGGCTGTTTACGCAAAGATGTCTTCGACCACGCGACCATGAACGTCGGTCAGCCGGAATTCGCGGCCGGCATAGCGGTAGGTCAGCCGCGTGTGGTCCAGCCCCAGTGCGTGCAGAATAGTCGCATGCAGGTCGTGCATGTGGACCTTATTCTCCACCGCCTCGTGGCCAAACTCGTCGGTCTGACCGTAGGCAAAGCCCGGCTTCACGCCGCCACCGGCCAGCCAGATGGAGAAGCCCGCCGGGTTATGATCGCGGCCGTCGCTGCCTTGCGTAAATGGCGTGCGGCCAAACTCGCTGCCCCACCATACGAGCGTGTCTTCCAGTAGCCCTCGGGCTTTAAGGTCGGCCAACAAACCGGCGACCGGCTTATCGGTGGCCTTGGCGTGGAAGGCGTGGCGGCTCATGTTGCTGTGCTGGTCCCAGCGCGGCGTGGCGCCGTTGTCGGCGTAGTTGATCTGGATATAGCGCACGCCCGACTCCGCGAACCGCCGGGCCAGCAGGCATTGCCGCCCGAAATCGTCGGTCTCGGGCTCGTCGATGCCGTACATGGCCAGCGTGGCCGGTGTTTCGCGGCTGAGGTCCATCACCCCGGGAGCATTATTTTGCATGCGGAATGCCAGCTCAAACGAGCTGAGCACGGCTTCCAGTTCGTCATCGCCCGCGGCATCGCGTGCCGCCAGTTGGTTTTGATTCAACTGTTGGAGCAACTCGAACTGGCTGCGCTGGTCGGCCGCGCTCCAGCGGCTATTGGTGATGTGCCGAATGGAGGATGACTTCGCGGGCGTACCGGCCCGGCCAATCGCCGTTCCCTGGAAAGCGGCCGGAAGGAAGGCGTTGGAATAGTTCCGCGGCCCGCCCTTGGTGGCCGGCGGGTTGATGGTAACGAACCCTGGCAGGTTCTCGTTCTCGGTACCCAGGCCGTAGGTCAGCCATGCACCCAGCGAAGGACGGACAAAGTTGGATGCCCCCGTGTGCAGAAACAGCGTCGCCGGCCCGTGCGCTACGCCCTCGGTATGCATGCTGCGGATCAGGCAGAAGTCGTCGACGTGCTGGGCCATGTGCGGGAACAGGTCCGACACCCAGCGTCCGCATTCGCCGTACTGCCTGAACTTCCACAGGCTGCCCATCAAAGTTTCTTCTTGCACCCTCTGGCGGCGGGCATTGTAGAATTTGAGCTTCTTGCCGCTGTCGCGGTTCAGACGCTCCTTGGGATCGAACGTATCTACCTGGCTGGGCCCGCCCTGCATGAAGATGAAGATCACGCGCTTGGCTCGGGGCGGATGATGGGGCAACCTGGGCGCGAGCGGGTTATCTGTGGCCGAAGGCCGCGATGTTACCGACTCGGCGGCTTCGACCTCCGAACACAACCCGGCCAGGGCCAGGGAACCGAAGCCGCACGCTGTGCGCTGGAGCCAATCCCGCCGCGTCCATCGTCCTGTCATCGCAATCACCTGTGCGCGTACTTGGTCAGGGTTAGCGTTTGATGGCGGTGAACCGCCTTCCCAGCCAAACGCCGTACTGCCCTCCCGATGCAATCGGTTGTTCCTTTAGGGACAATGCCTGCTGGCCGTGGCCGGCGCAAACCGGCGGCCCCCAGGACAGCGCCCGATCCATGAACGTGAGCTTATCATAAATCGGCTCAAATGGATAGTTTCTGTGGTTCCTTCGCGGGCGCCCCTGCGAAGGTGGGGGGGCCGCGCCGCTGGCAAAGCTGGCCGCCGGTGCGTCTTACGACCATCAGGCAAGGTCGGTAGTATATTGCGCTTAAGGGGCGCATAATGGCAGCCGTTGATGCAACGAATCTCGCCGCGGTTATGTTGCCACCGCTGATCGTTCGACGCGAAACCAACCAGAAAGGCCGTTGCCATGTCCCAACCCAACCGCAACCACGATGTTTCTCGCCGCGACTTCGTTAAGGCCGGGCTGTTCGCCGGTGTGACGATCATGACGGCACCGGGCGTTGCCCGCAGCTATCAACGCAATGAGAAACTGCGGATGGCCTGCATCGGTGCTGGCGGTCGGGCGGCAGCAGGGATTGGACCGGCGCTGGGCGAGCAACTGGTCGCGATTGCGGAAGTCGATCCCGAGGGACGCGGCAAGTCGCAAATTGAGAACGTGTTGAAGAAGTCGCCCGATACCAAGATCTACACCGACTATCGCAAGCTGTTCGACACGCATCGCGAATTGGACGCCGTTTGGGTTGGCACGCCCGATCACACCCACTTCGGCGCTTCGATTTTGGCGATGCAAGCCGGGGCGGGCGTGTATTGCGAAAAGCCGCTCACCTGGGCCGTGAACGAAGCCCGCATCCTCCGCGAGGTCGCCAACCAGAAGAAGCTGGCGACCCAGATGGGTAACCAAGGCCATTCCAGCCCTTCGATCCGCACCATCTGCGACCACCTGCGGGGCGGTTCGTTGGGCGAACTGCAAGAAGTGCTGTGCATCTCCAACCGCCGGTTCAGTGCGAACACGCGCCCGGCCAGCAAGCCGGCACCTGCGGGCTTGGATTGGGAAGCCTGGATCGGCCCGGCCTCTTACCGCGAGTATCACGATGGCTTGCACCCGTTTAGCTGGCGGGGGTGGCTGGAGTACGGCGCCGGTTCGCTGGGCGACATGGGCTGCCACACGATGGACGGTGCCGTCTGGGGCCTGAAGCTTTACGAGGCCGATCGCTTCGAGGTGGAATGCCTCGCCGGCAAGCCCACCGAGGAAGGCTTCCCGCCCGAGGCCGAAATTATCTGGCGGTTCCCCGCCCGGGGCGATCTGCCGCCTGTCACCCTCAAATGGATTCACGGCCGCAAGCCGGATCGGGCCGAGTGGATGCCGGCTGATGCCCCGCTGCTGAGCGAAGGTACATACTATGTCGGTTCCAAGGGCGTGATGACGTCGGGAAGCCACTGCCAGGATGTCAGGCTGTGGCCCGAGTCGTTCGCCAAGGAAACGCCGAAGCCGGCGCAGACCGTGGAGCCTAGCCCGCACGGCCATACCGGCGACTTCTTGGCAGCGTGCCGCGACCCCGACGCCCCGGCCCCCAGCGGTAACTTCGATTACTCGGCGCGGCTGACGGAGATCGTGCTGTTGGGCAACATCGCCTGTCTGGTGGGCGAAAAGTTGACCTACGACATGCGCGAAGGCCGCGTGACCAACAACGACCGGGCCAACGCCCTGCTCGTCCGCGAGCCGCGCAAGGGTTGGGAAGCCGGCTACCGCGTCTAGGTTCGCCTGCACGTTGGCCGGTGCAAAAACGCGCGTGGCGGCGGGGAAACCTGCTGCCGCGCGGAAACGCCGCGAGGGTTCTCGCTGCGCAAGCGTCTTACGGCTGCGCGCGAAGTTGGCTCGCCAGTTCCAGCGGGTAATCCGTGAGGATGGCGTCCACTCCCGCTGCCATCGCGCTGCGCCAGTTGCTTAGAACCTGGTTCTTGGACGGCGGCCCCGCGACCGTCGCCCCGGCAATGAAAATCTTCTTCCCCGCGGCGCGGGTCGCTTGCACCTGCGCCGCGTCGGGAATGAATCGCAGGTACGCCCAGCTTGCCGCCTCGTCGGCCAAGGCCTGCGGCAACTCCTCGGGCCGATTGGCCAGCACGGCCACGGCAGCATTGCTGTCGGCAGCCAAGAGCCTCGCGCGAACTTCGGGCCGATCGATCGTGCGGCCGATGAACAGCAGGCGCGGCAGCACCCCGTGTTTCTTCGCGGCGGCGATCACGTCGGCCTCAATCTGCGGGTCGGCACCCTTCATATCCACCGCCACCAGGCTGCCTGCCCGAGGGTACGAAGCCACCAGGGCGAACACCTCGTCGACGGTCGGGACGCGGGCAGCGGCAAACCGCTCATCGAACCAGCTTCCGGCGTCGAGTTGCTTGAGTTGCTCTACGCTCATCTCGGAAACCTTGCCTTGCCCATCGGTGGTGCGGTCCACCGTGCCGTCGTGGATGCAGACCAGCGTGCCGTCGGCCGCCCGGCATACGTCCATTTCAAAGCCCAGCCCCAGTTCCAGGCAAACCCTGAACGCGGGCAACGTGTTTTCTGGCGCATGCCGCAACAACCCCCGATGGGCCACGATCTGCAACCGCTCCTGGGCGCAGACCAGACTCGAGCAGGCAGCAGTAAACGCGGTAAGCAATCCGAGCAGATGAAGACAACGCATGGGGAATAGCCAGGCTGAAAGTGGGCAATGAGGAAAACGCACGATCCAAACTTCTGCGGTCAAGGCTGCCGGCCGTGCCGCTTGAGCCGACCATTGTAACTGCGAAGATGCCGCGGTGCTTTGCAGCGTTCTCTGCCCGCGGGGCGCTGGTGCGGTTCTGGCCGCCTGTCGGCCCGCACCGCATGCGGTTATACTTTGAGAAGTCGCCAAAACTTGTTTGCCGAACTTGAGGTCACCGCTGCTGCAATGGCCGTCGCCGAAAGCAATCTCGCGCAACTGACTGCCGACTTACAACGGTTGTTGGGTGTGGAAAGCGTCCTGTCGCAACATGCGGAGCTGATCGTCTACGAGTGCGACGGCTTCGTTATCGAGAAGAACTGCCCCGACATTGCGGTTTTCCCTCGCAATACACAGCAGGTAGCCGAGATCGTGCGGCTTTGCAACCGTTACGACGTGCCGTTTCTTCCGCGCGGTGCCGGGACCTCGCTGGCGGGTGGCTGCCTGCCCGTGGGCGGCGGCGTGATGATTGTCCTCACCCGCATGAAAGAGATTCTGGAGATCAACCTCCGCGACCGGTATGCACTGGTTGAGCCGGGCGTGGTGAACATTTGGCTCACCCATGCCCTCAAGGGGACCGGCTATCATTATGCCCCTGATCCGTCCAGCCAGGGCGCCTGCACCATTGGCGGCAACGTGGCCACGAACTCGGGCGGGCCGCACACGCTGAAATACGGCGTGACCACCAATCATGTGCTGGGCGTGGAGATGGTGCTGGCCGATGGTTCCATTGTGCAATTAGGTGGGCCGGCGGAAGACCCCAGCGGGCTGGACCTGGTGGGAACGGTGGTCGGCAGCGAAGGGACCTTGGGCATTGTTACCAAGGTTTGGGTTCGGCTGACGCGCGATCCCCAAGGCTACCGCACCATGCTGGGCATCTTCGACAGCGTGGACCACGCCACCAACGCCATCAGCGAGATCATTGGAGCGGGCATTGTGCCTGCTGCGCTGGAAATGCTCGATTCCGGCATTCTGGTCGCCCTGGAAGAAGCCTTCCGCTTCGGCTTCCCGCTCGATGCCCAAGCCATTCTGCTGATCGAAGTCGACGGCTTGGAGGCCGGCCTCGATGCGCAGCAGCAACGGATCGTCGAACTGTGCCGCAACTGCGGCGCCCGCGAGGTGCGTTTGGCGGCCAACGCCCAGGAACGCCAGAAGCTATGGAAGTGCCGCAAGCAGGCGTTCGGGGCCGTGGGCCGGTTAAGCCCCAGTTATTGCACGCAGGACGGCGTGGTGCCTCGCACGAAGTTGCCTCACATCTTGCGGCGAATCTCCGAGATCGGCCAGAAGTACGGCGTGCGCGTGGTCAATGTATTTCACGCGGGCGACGGCAATATTCATCCGATTCTGCTGTTCGACGAGCGCGATGCCCAGCAGGTTCAGAATGTGTTGAAGGCCAGCGGCGAGATTCTGGATGAATGCCTGGCCTGCGGTGGCAGCGTCACCGGGGAACACGGCATTGGCGTGGAGAAGCTGAGCTTCATGCACAAGATGTTCACGGACGACGACCTGGAGGTGATGGACCGGCTGCGCCGGGCGTTCAATCCCACGGGACAACTAAGCCCCGGCAAGATGCTGCCCACCGCCGGTGCATGCGGCTTTGAGCAAGCCAGTCCTGGCCGCCGTGCCGCCATGTGAACGATGCTTTCTGTCGTGCGGCGGTGGTTACATGCAGCGCCTCACGGATTCTGCTTGAGCGACTGGATTCGCTCCAGGGCGGTGTCGCGCGACCGCTGCGAACTCTGCTGCCTCTCGGCAACCGAGCGGTACGCGGCGATGGCTTCCTCGGACCGGCCGGCAGCCACCAAGGCATCGCCGCGCTGCAGTTGCAGGGTTTCGAACCAGTAGCCTTGCAGTTTTTCGATATTGGCCCGGCCGAGCACCGCCAAAGCTTTGTCGGCTTGGCCCTGCCGCGTGTGCAGTTGCGCGAGCATCTGGATCGCACGAAATTCCGTGGCACCGCCGACCGATGATTTATCGGCAATGATTGCCTGATAGGCTTCGATGGCCCCGGTGGTGTCGTTGAGGCTGTGCTGGCGGTTTTGGGCAAGCGCCAGCCACACGTCGTCGCGAACCCGGCGTTCGCTCACCCATTGCAGGGCCGCTTTGAACTCGGCTTCGGCCCGCTCCGCGTCTCCTGTGGCGGCGTACGCCCTGCCGCGCGCGAAGTAGCCTTCACCACGCTGCCAGAACGGCCAGGTATTGATGTCCACAGCGGAGAACTGCTCCACAACCTGCGCCGGTTCTCTGCGCGCCAACAGGTGCTGCATCTGCACGGTTTGTTTCACCGCTTCGATGGGGATGGCCTCCGTGTAGCGGTCCGCCGCTTCGAGATCGCCCAGGTATTGCGCCGTGGCCGCCGCTAGCGCCAGGGCGTGCGAGCGCTGCACATCGGTCCGCGTACGGCGGTCGCCTTGGGCCGCGGCAGCGTACATGGCCATGGCTTGGGTGCGCTGGCCGTTTCGCGCAAGCTGATCGGCCTTGCGGATGGTGTGGATGAAGTCGTTTTCGGGCTCGTCGGCCTCGAACTGGTGCGAGCGTCCGCTGTAGAAGTAGCCAAACTTCATCACGTCGTGGAAATTGCCTGCGGCCGTGGGCGAAAACGCGCTCAGCTCCTGCTGATCGTCGCGAACCCTCTGCCGACAGATGTTGATGAACCAGGGCAGGCTTTGGGTGGGTTTGCGGCCGATCACCTGGTGCAGTGGATCATTTTCGTCCTGCGTGATCGGGATGCGCATTTCGACCGTCCAGTGGTCGTCGGCTACGTGCGTGGCGACTTCGGCCTCGGAATCCCAACTGAACCAGGCGTTCTTGGCAGCGCCCCGATCCAGGTCGGCCACGGCGCCGGCAGGGTTGACGGCAATCTGGTAATAGCGGTGCGCATTCGTTTCCAGCAGCACTTCCACGCAGTCGCCATACCACATGGCCGAGTCGTCGTCTTCTGTAGTTCCCACCACCGGCGGGTCGTTGGGTTTCTCGTCGCACCGGATGGCGATATACAGGTCATTGCCTCGCCAGGTTGCCTTGGCCACCGTGCCCAGGGTGGGCGTGCGCCCGGTCTGCAACTCGCGCAGTTGGCACGTGGCCGAAGGGAAGGCGTTGACCCAGGCGTCGTCGTCCAGCTTGCCGTCGATCTTGATCGGCTGGCGCGGCTCGCCCACCAGGCGAAGCACGGGCACCGGCCCTCGCTTGCGGCCCAATTGTTCACTCTTGCTGCGGAGTCCCTTGAGAAAGTCGTCGATCCAAGCCAGCCGCTGCCCATAGACGCTTTCGGCCTCGACTTTCGCCTTGGCGTGGTCGAACAGCCGCAGTGCTTCGTCGGCCAGGGCCTTGTCGTTCTCCATGGCTCGCCAGTTTGCCTGGCAGAAGGTGAAGAACGCAGCGATTTCGTGCTCGGCCGGGCCAAAGAACTGCCGGCAATACTCGCGGAACAGCGCGTCGGCATCCTGCTGTTTGCCGCCCCAGTACATCCGCTGTGTGAAGTACACCAGGAAATGGTTGAAGCCGATGCCGTTGGTTTCAAAATCCAAAGGCGCGCTCAGCCAGATGTCTTCCCCCTCGGAAATCCCCTTGGTGGCGTTGATGCCCTCGCCGATCGAACGCCAGGCATAGGCGGGCAGGTACCAGCCGCGGTCCGTGAACGGGTAGTTCTCGAAAATGATGATCGGGTTATGCGTCTTGGCGGCCCAGGCCTTTCGCCAACGGGCAAGTTCGGCTTTTTCTTCAGGGCGATCGGCCAGCGGTCGCCGCCCGCCCACGATGGAGACCACCACGTTGGGTTCTAGCCGGTCGATCTTCTCCGGTGGCAGCCAGTAAATGCCGTAGGCGCAATTCAGAATCTTGGCGTCGGGGTGCGTCTTGCGGACTTCCTTGGCCACGCGATTCACAAATTCCCAAATGTGGTCCGAGGCCATCCCTCGCTGCTCGCGGTCGGGTCTGGCCTGGCCTTCGCACTTGGGGCATTGGCAAATGGCCGTGTAGCCGTCGGGCGGCATGACGGAAACGCTCTTGAGCTTGTAGTGGTCGAGCTGGGCCCGAACCCAGCGGACCGTCTGCTGCAACAGTTCTTCGTTGGAGTAGCAGAGGTGGTTCTTGCTGCTGCCGGGGATGTAGCGGCGCTGGCCGGCGTACATGGCGAACCAGTCGGGATGCCGGGCGAAGATTTCATCGCGACCGGTCATGGTAGCCATGCCGTGCGCGACGGCGATGCCGTAGGGATCGCGCATCCCCAGCCGCATGACCCACATGCCCACATTGCGGGTATGCGTAGCCAACCGCACGTTGATGCGGCGGATGGCGAAGTCGGGTTTCACCGTTTCATCGAGTTTGGGGAGCGCGATGGTGTCGATGTCGGGCAGCACTTCGCCCAACTCGCCGGGGGCATACCATCGCACGCCGAGCTTTCGCAGGAAGCCGCATACCGCGTTGAACGAGCCGCGCTCGTCGTAGGTCCAAAGCTCCAGAGGTGGCGCGTTCTTGGCGGCGGCACGCTGCGCATCGGGCAGGCCCGTTCCGCCGGGTAACCGCATCCGGTTCTTATACAACGTGCGGTTGGGAACGCCCCAGGGTTCGCCGGTAATGGCCTCCCACTCCTGCTGGAGTTTGCCGCTGGTGATGCCGGCATTGTTGCGGGCCCAAGGTTCGATGGGCATGAACTCCGTGTCGTCTCCGATCAGCACCAGGTATTGATCGGTGGAGACGATGCGATAGGCGCCCTCGGTGAGTCCTTCGGCGGTGATGTTCAACCGATCGGTGTGCTGGCTACGGCCCACGTAGATGGGCACCTGGCCTGGCTCAGGCTCGGTAACAATCGGCAGGTGGGCCCCGGTAATCTTCTTGACGTAATCCTGCAGTTCTTGGGCAGCCAGCCGCACCGCCCGCTGGGGTTGCTCGGCGACGACAATCTGCGCCCTAGGCTCCCCTTGCTCGACCAGGAATGTCTCCGCGGCGACAGGCGTGACCAACCAGGCAAGACCGGCAACCAGGCCAAGCAGTAGTCTCATGGGGGAACAACCGGGGCTAGGAAAGAAAGGAAGCGAGCCGCGCAGCAGACGACCGACATCGGCGTACGCTCTCAGGCGCACGGAACGCGCGCTGAGCGATGGCGGCGACTGGGCCCCCAACCGTGTGGGCGGTCACTTCGATGATAGCCTGTGGTGTGAACTCCGGCCAAAGGAATCCTGCCGGAGATGCCGAGTATAGCCCCGGCCCAGAGGAACGCTTGCCTGTTCCCGCTCAGAATGCAGAAAAGCCGCAAACCCTGTAGGATTCGCGGCTTACAAAGAGCCAGCGAGGGGAGTCGAACCCCTAACCCCCGCATTACGAATGCGGTGCTCTGCCAATTGAAGCTACGCTGGCAAATGCCCTCCAGACTCCGTAATCATAACGCATGCCCGGCCGCGGTCAACCGCGGTAAACGCCCAGCGGGCAAGGCGGTTGCGTGGTGGCGACCGGTGCCCGGGGCACCGCCCTGTCTGTGGGGGAAGCGGGCCGATCGGCCCCCTGGCCGGCCTTCATCCAGCGAACAGCGGCCAGCGTACCATACAATAGGTATCGTGCCCGGCGGGCCGTCGATTGCGGGGGGCCTTCTGGTGGTTTCCCCCGGCGGGCGGAAAGCCGGGGACCGGGGGGAGCAAGCTGCCGGTTCCCCCGCCTTGCCGACCGTTTTCCTCACCACCGCTTTGCCATGTCCCGCGAACAGATTCATTTTGTCACTGGCCGCTTGGCCGAGCCTTCCTTGCGGCGGGTGGTGGAACCACTGGCCGAGCAATTGGGCTTCGACTATAGCCTGGGCGTGATGAAGATCACGGTCGCCGCCCTGCTTACGACGCATTGGCTGCGGCCGAGGTTGGCACCGCCGCAGGGGACCACGCGGGTGATCCTGCCGGGCTATTGCCGCGGGGAGCTGGAGCCGCTGGCCGAATCCCTGGGCATCCCCGTCGAACGTGGCCCCAAGGACCTGCGGCAACTACCGGAGTATTTCGGCCGCCAGCCGCCGCAAGCGTACGGGGCCTACGACATCGAAATCCTCGCCGAGATCAACCACGCCCCGCGACTGACCCTTCAACAAATTCTGGCAGAGGCCGCCCGGCTGACCGCGGCCGGCGCCGACATCATCGACCTGGGTTGCGACCCGGGCAGCGTGTGGAGCGGCGTGGGCGAAACCGTGAAGGCCCTGGTCGAACAGGGGTACCGGGTATCGATCGATAGCTTCGAGCCGCGCGAAATCGTCGCCGCCACCACCGCCGGGGCCGAACTGGTGCTCTCGGTCAATCATACCAACCGCCACGCGGCCGCCGATTGGGGCGCCGAGGTGGTGGCCATTCCTGATGAGCCGGGCACCCTCAACGGCCTGGAAGCCACCATTGAGCAACTGGCCGACGCGGGCGTGCCGCTGCGCGTCGATCCGATTCTGGAGCCAATCGGGTTCGGCTTTGCTGAAAGCCTGGGACGTTACCTGGAGGTCCGCCGCCGGATGCCCGATGTGGAGATGATGATGGGCATCGGCAACCTGACCGAACTGACGGAGGTGGATTCAGCAGGCGTCAATGCCATGTTGATCGGCTTTTGCCAGGAGCAGGGCATTCGCAGTGTGCTGACGACAGAAGTCATCAATTGGTGCCGCAGCAGCGTGGCCGAGTGCGACGTGGCCCGCCGGTTGGCGTGGTACGCCGTGCAGCAGCGATCGCCGCCCAAACATATCGACCCGCGGTTGGTGATGCTCCGCGACCGGCGGATCAACGAGGTTGCGCCGGCCGAGTTGGATGCGTTGGCCGCCAGCCTCAAGGATCCCAACTACCGGCTGTTTGTATCCGAGGGCAAGCTGCACCTGGTTGCGGCGGGGATGCACCTGGCCGATGCCGACCCTTACACGTTGTTTCACGCCCTGCTGGCTCGCGAGCCCAAGAACGTTGATGCGGCACACGCTTTTTACCTGGGTTACGAAATGGCCAAGGCGGTTACGGCCGCCACGCTCGGCAAGGATTACCGGCAGGACGAGGCGCTTCAGTGGGGCATGCTCACCCGCGAGGAAGCATCGCACCGGGAGAAGAAGTCGCCGGGCAGCCAGCTGTAAGACGCGGTGGCGCCGCACCGCCCCCGGGGGGCGTTACATGTTGGTGAGATCGTCGTCGCTTTCGCTGCCGACCAAGGCATCGAGAGCGGCGGCCAACGCGGCATTATGGCTGCGGTCCTGCACGTATACCCGGCAGATGCGATAGCTGACAGGAATCCGGCGGAACAGGGCGTCGTCGTTCAGCTCGCGGATGCGGTTGTGCCCCGCATCGTACAGAAAGTTCAAGCCGGCGGTGGGGCCCCGCGAACCGGGTCGGTGAACGTGCCGCGCCAAGTCGACACGCATCGGCAAATCGGCAATGGTCTCGGGCAACCGCTGCCGCAGTGCCTGTTCCACAAAGCCGGCATCACTGAAGATGCTGCTGCGCTCGGCGTCGTGCGGTTGAAAAAACAGCGTGCGCTCGCAGGCCATCTTCCAGGGAATCTGCCGGTTGAGAAACTGCCGCCATCGGCTGCCAAGCTGGCGTTTGGCCTCGTCGGAGCTTTGCTCCCAGCGCGAGACGTCGACCAGCAGCGACATCTCGTGGAAGTCGCGATAGGCCGGCAGGTTCTCCAGCGGGTTGCCAGGGAACAGGTGGTGCTTGCTTTCGCGGAACAGATCGGCCAGTGAGAGGTCGATCGCCCGCACGGTTCGGTGGAAATAGATCGCCCGGAACAGCTCGGCCCTGACGGCGATAAACCGCACCAGCGCCGCGAGGCCCTGGCTGTGAATGGTCAGGCCGCGCTCGCTGAAGAAGCTGTAATGCAACAGCCGGTCGAGATCGAAGGCACTGGCGCTATAGCCGGACATGTAGGCATCGCGGAGCACAAAATCCATGTTGTCCACGGTGTAGATTCCGCTGAACAAACTCCGCAGGGTCTGCAGCCAGCGGGGATGCTCGGCGGTTTCGCCCGTCGTCTTGGGGCGGGCAATCAGGTAGGCCACATGGTCGGGGTCGAGCGTTTCGTCCGGGGCCAGCCGGCTGTTGGGGTTGCCACGGAGGTTGCGCAGCACGTCGCCCAGTTCGTGGCGGATGATGTGGCTGCCCAGCGTTTCGTGCGTGAGGCCGAAATCCTGCAGAAAGTGATCGTCGAAGAAGTGGCCAAATGGCCCGTGCCCCACGTCGTGCAGCAGGCCCGCCATCCGCAGCAGGGTTTCGACATAGCCGCGGCTGGGGGCGTCGGGGTGCTGCTCGCGGAGGCTATCGTAGAGCCGCGCGATGGTGCGGCTGGCCAGGTGCATCACCCCCAGCACGTGCTGGAATCGCATGTGCTCGGCCGTGGGAAACACCAGCCACGCCGTCTGCAATTGGTGAATGTAGCGCAGCCGCTGGATCCAGGGATGATCGATCACGTCGCGCTCGGACGACTCGCCCGGCGGCAATCCCTTGCCCGAGGTGAACGGGATATACCCGTGAATAGGATCGTGGCTGAGGCTTTGGCGATCGATATCGAGCATGGTGGGCAGGATTCATGGTTGCGCCGCACAGGTTCGAACGTCGAACGATCGGCGCGGCGCATCTTCCGTTTTCCAGCACAGTCGGCAGCTCCGCGAACTGGCATGAAACAAAGCGGATATTATTGATACCTGCGCCGCTGATGTCCGCTCACTTTCGTGCTGGCCCTCCGAAATGTGGCCAATTGCGATGGAATACAAAAGTCTGGCGGCACCGATCGTTCGACAACCGGACCTTAGCGGCACAACCATCAACAACTGCGCCGATCTCATTGTAGCAGCGGCCGCCGCCCCTTTAGGTGCTATAGGCCCTGGAGCAGTTTTCGGGCTTCGTTGGCGGTTTTTGACTGCGGAGCCAGTTCGATCGCTTCTTGGAGGTAGACCTTGGCCCGATCGACATCGCGGGACAGTAAGAGCTTACCCAGCCGCAACTTGGAGGCGGCCTTGGCTTCGTCGGTCGCACTGCTGCCCGATGACGTGGAGGTCGACGAAGCGGGCGAATTGGAACTGCCCGATGCCGCCGGTGAATCAATAGAGGCCGTTTCGCCGGGCGAGGGCGTGCTGCTGGGGCTAGGCTTGGCGAGCATTTCGCCGGCACCGTGGAGTTTGACGGCAACTTCGATGTCGCCGCTGTTATCGGCCAGGCTGCCCCACTCATCGCGGCAACGGAGCCAAAGCTGGCCGCTGCTGGGCGGTTCGAAGGTGCCGTACGTGCCCAGTTCAAATGGTTCGCTCAGTTGGAAGTCGCTGAAGATCACGCCGACCAGGCGGCCCGAACCATCGGCTGTGCCATCAGCGGTGATGGAATCGCCGTCCTTGGAAAGTTTCCATTGGCCCGGTGCGCTGAAGTCGTATTTCGAGCCGGCTTCGACCAGGAGCTTGGCAGGCTGCCATCCGGCGGCCGCTTTCACCTTGGCCTTGGAGACCCGGCCCGGCAACGCTTTTGCAAAGCGGGCGTTCCAATCCCAACTGCACAGGTCGACCCGGTACCCTTTCTCCATGTGGTTCAAGAAGAACAGGTACTCAAAGATGATCTCGTTGGCCATCGGGCCGTAGACTTGTTCGAAGGTGATATTCTGCTTGGTCAGGTAGGCCATCCCCAAGGGGCGGAACCGTGCCTGATAGTTGGTGTTGTTGGCCAGCAGGTGGCAGAGCGCCCACCGCCATGCGTAGTTCTGCCACGAATCGCCGGTGATCTCCGTGGCCGGGTTGACGATGTCGTTTAAGCTCTTGGGCTGCACCTTGCGGAGATACTCCAGGACGTAATCTTCGCAGTTCACGCTGCTGTCGTCGGTGCGCCAGTATTGGCCCATCTCGGCCATGCCTTCGGAGTACCACAGCGGTCCGGTGGTGCCAAATGCCTGCTGGCAGTAGGCATGAACGGCTTCGTGCTTGGGTACGCCGCGGTCGGCCACGCAGTAGACTGTCGACTTGGTGTAGCGCTGCCCGCCGGCCGACGCCGTAATGCCTACGGTGACGCCGGCCCCGTTCAACATGCGATTGACGCCATCGGCATCCAACTGCTGGAGCAATTCCCTGGGCCAGGCGCGAACGTTCTTGGCCACGTACATCTCGATCACCTGCCGGTTGGGTTTGCCCCAATACCGGGAGATGAGCGAGAGCATGGTTTCCAATTCGCTGAGCAGCTGCTTGGCTTCGTCTTCTGACAGGTCGCTGTGCAGCAGAAAATTTTGCGAGCGATAGTCGCGCGGCCCTTGGGCAAAAAGCGAGGCCGCCGAAATGGCGAAGATCAACGCCGCCGCGAGAAATACCCGGCCGAGGTTGCGAGGAGGCGCGGCGAACTGGCCCAACTTGCAGCGCAGGATGCGTCTCACATTTGCCCCCGGGTGCGAAAGGTTCTGAATTGGATTGACCGAAATTGGTGGGAGGAGAGAACCCAGCCCCCACAGACCACCGGGACGGAGGTGCTATCCGCCGGTACAGGTTCTGCCGAATTGGCCCTGCTCCCGTCTGCGCGATGCTCTGCCACGCCGGCCCGCCTGGTACGCAGGCAGCGTGGGCATGTTAGCGAAGGGGCGCCGCGCGCGTAAACGGACGGCACAGACATCGTGCTGCTCCCCCCAGACAGGTGTATTCTGGCCGATGAGTGGCCCAGACTCAACCCGAATTGGGCTGCCGAAAAAGCGGTGCTGGCTTGGTGCGTGGCCGCGTATTGACGCTTTCCGGCTACCGGCCTCACACGCTGCAAACTTCGATCGCCTGCTTGAGCCCGGCTAGTGGATCGCCCGTGGGGATGAATTCGTGGCCCACGTAGCCACGATAACCCACCTCGGCCAGAGCCTGCATGATCGGCCGGTAGGCGATTTCCTGGCGGTCGTCCAGTTCGCCCCGGCCCGGGTTGCCGGCCGTGTGAACGTGCCCGATCAGGTCGTGGTATTGACGGATGCGGCGGATGACGTCGCCATCCATGATCTGAACGTGGTACACGTCGAACAGCAGTTTGAGGTTAGGGCTGCCCACCCGGCGAATGATGTCCACGCAGTATTCCGTGTGGTCGCCCTGGTAGCCGGGATGGCCCTTCATGGGGTGCGTGTCGTCGCGCGTATTGAGCATCTCCAGGCAGAGCGTGACGTTCTTCTTTTCAGCGTAGCCGATAATCTGCTTGAAGCCCTCCACGCAGTTCTTGGCCCCTTCTTCGTCGGACAAATCCTCTCGCATGCCCGTGAAGGCGATCACGTTCTTGAAACCGTATTCGGAGCAGGCGTCGATCGACTTGCGGGTGGCTGCCAGAACGCGGTCGCGATACTTGGGATGGTTGAAGCCCTTGGCAAACGACGGATCGGGCCTCATGTCGATGGAGGTGATGGCACTCTCCAGGCCGTGCTTCTTGAGCAGGGGGAAATGCTCCGGCGAAACCAGTTCGATACTGCCGCAGCCAAGTTCCTTGGCGACGCGCACCATTTCTTCTGCCGACCAGTACCGCGAAAAACACCACCAGGCGATGGAATGGCGGATGCGGCTTCCTGCGGCGGGTTTGTCGGCGGCCCTAGCCGGGGAAGGCTCTTCAGCCCTGGCGGCCCTGGCAGCCAGCGGAGCGGCTGCGCCAGCCAGCGCGGCACCCAGCCAGCGGCGGCGACTGATGGAAGACTTCTCATAACCCGGGGCAGGTTGCGACATGGCGGATTCCTCGGCAGTTGGGCGCAAGATACGGGGGCGCGGCGCAATGTCCGCGGCGCAATGCTCACGGCACAATGTCCACAGAACGACGTCCACAGAACGCCGTTCACGGTGCAAGGGGGGCCGCGACGACCGGCGGCAAAGCCCCCCACAGTAAAGTCCCCATTGTGGTCATCGCGCCCCCTCGGCCGCAAACCCTCAGGCGGCCGAGATTGCGTGCGA
>CAZEEG010000077.1:24322-29007 GCA_964511065.1 uncultured Pirellulales bacterium
CAAGATTGCATACGGCCGAGATTGCGAACCGCTGCCGCAGCGCCGGATGGTGGGGCACTGAATGGCAAACAGGCCCGTTCCGCAGAGTGCGTCGGCCTGCCGTTTTACCGCGTAGCCGGGGGATGAACGGGTGAGGTATCCGCAAAGGGGCGATCGTGATGGCTGCCAAAGTCCAGTACGGCGGTAACGGCCATCACGGCCAGCGTGGTCCCGCAGGCCATGCAGTAGGCGATTCCCCAAGTGAACGATAGCGGCGTCAGCACGCCAACCATCAACAGGCAAAGCACAAAAAAGCCGTTGCCCAGTGCTTGCCAGGCGGTGCCCAAGCTGAGGCGGGCAATCAGTGTGCTGGCCAGCCCGATGCCGTTGGAGGCGGCCAGGATTACGATAAACGTCGACAACGCCATGTGCGACTCCCGGATTCCCTTCGCGGAAGAGTGCAGGGCCGTCGCGGGTGACAGGCCCGTTTTCTGGATCAGCGGCGACTTTAGCAAAACCTGGGCCGAGGTCCTAGTACGACATGCTGTCGGCGGCCCTGCTAGCTGGGCAAAACATGCGGGATTCCGACGAAAGTCGGGCGGAAGAATTTTTTCTTCAGCAGCTTGATGCGGCCCGGCGTCGGCAAATTGGCCCCGTTTCTTCAATCGGTTTGCAGATTTTTCAGAAGTTTGTGCCAGGCAACCGGACTTGCCGCGTGATTCGGTCCTCGCTATGGTGCCGCCCCCGCAGCGTGGCGACTACTTGGTGCCCTCTGTAATTGGTGTCCACTGTCCTTGGCGTCATGTGCCAGGTTGGGCTGCCCGGTCGCACATTTGGGGGCGTAGCCGCTTTTCCGGTGCGGGGGCTCACTTCGCTTTTTCAGACGGAGGTGCTCGCGGTGTTCAACCCGACATCCATCGCCGCCATGGCCGCCGCTTGGCTGCTGATCGTATCGTGCGGTACGGCGCAAGATCGCACCTGGCGAACCGTGGACGGAGAAAGCCCGGTTGCCGACCCAGGGACATTTGAACGCCCCGAGCCTCGGGCGCCTCGCGAAGAATTGCCGCCAGATGCCGAGCCGCCGGAGGAGCCCCGCCGCTCCACCTATCGCACGGTGGCCAGCGGTTCGATGGGGCTGCCGCGCGACGCCGGCCAGGTTTGGCAGGAATACGATCTGCGGTCGTATACCGCGCGGATCACCAGTACCAAGCGGCCGGAACGAACCGTGGTCGATTGGGTGCTCCGCGAAACCGGCTACGAAGCCTGGCACGGCGAGCCGATGGGCATCCTCAGTGCCGGTAAGGACGCGCTGCGCGTGTACCATACCCCGGAAATGCAACAGGTCGTGGCCGACGTGGTCGCCCGTTTCACCTCGCCCAATGCCGATTCCCAAGCGTTCACCATGCGCGTGGTGACGATCAGCGATCCCAACTGGCGCAGCCGCGCCCACCGGGTATTGCAACCGGTGCCGGCCCAGACGCCCGGCGTTCAAGCCTGGCTGCTGAAGCGCGAGGACGCGGCGCTCTTGATTTCGGAACTCAGTAAGCGGACCGATTACCGCGAGCATTCATCGCCGCAGTTGTTGATCGGCAACGGCGAAACCCACGTGCTCTCGCGGACCCGGCCCCGCTCGTACATCCGCGATTTGCTCATCCAGCCCAACGTGTGGCCGGGCTTCGAGGCCCAGGCCGATCAGATCGAGGAAGGGTTTGCGGTGGAGTTTTCGCCGCTGCTTTCAAAGGACGGCACGCTGGTCGATGCCATTTTCAAATGCCATGTGGACCACGTTGAAGCGCTCACGCCGGTGCTGATCGACGTACCGACGCCGGTCGCCCCGCGGCAGAGGGCACGCATCGACGTGCCGCAGATGAGCCAGTTCCGGCTTCAGGAACGCTTCCGCTGGCCGGTGGAAGACGTGCTGCTGATTGGGCTGGGCGTGGTGCCGGCCCCCTTCACCGTGGAATCCAACCCGTTGAATCCACTCATCAAACAGCTTCCCTTCAACGCCACCGGCCCGGAACGCGCCGATATGTTGATCTTTGTGGAAGCAAAGGATCGCCGCGGCACAGCGCCGGTGGCAGCGACGCGAACGGGCGCACGCGCCACCAGCAGTTACCACGGCCGGTACTGATCCAGGCGAGCGCAGAGGCGGCCGTTCGGGCGGCTGAAAACCGATCCTGCCTTCTCTGCCATTCTCCCCAGGTGCGACATGGCCGGCAGGGCCGGGCGTCAGCCGCGCATCGTGCCGTTGGTCGCCACGAACGAGTCGGCCGTTAGCGGTTCTTCCAGTCCAGGCCCGAGAGCGAAGCCAGCGCCAACGCCAGGGCGTGCGTGCCGTCGCGGCCGTGGCCTTGAGCCTTCAGGGCCACGTAAAGCTGGTGGCTCAGCGCCAAGCCGGGCATGGAAAGTCCCATCCGCTTGGACTCTTCCAGGGCGATGCCCATATCTTTGATGAAGTGCTCGACAAAGAAGCCCGGATCGAAATTGTTGTTGATGATCCGCGGGCCGAGGTTGGAGAGCGACCAACTTCCCGCCGCGCCGCTGGCGACCGATTGCATCACCGTTTCGAGGTCCAGCCCGGCCTTGTAGCCGTACAGCAGGGCTTCGCACACGCCGATCATGTTGGTGGCGATGAGAATCTGGTTCACCATTTTGGTGTGCTGTCCGGCGCCGGGACCGCCCTGGTGAACGATGGTCTTGCCCATTGCCTCCCAGCAGGGTTGCAGGGCATCGACCACTTCCTTGTCGCCGCCGATCATGATCGAGAGTCGGGCTTCCTTGGCGCCCACGTCGCCGCCGGAAACCGGGGCATCGACCGCATGCACGCCCTTGGCCTGGGCGGCCTCGGCAATTTCTACGGCCAGCGACGGTTGGCTGGTCGTCATATCGACGATGATGTTGCCTTCCTTGCTGCCGGCCAGCACGCCGTCGTCGCCCAGGATTACCTCGCGCACGTCGGCTGGAAAGCCCACGATGGTGAAGACCACGTCGGACGCTTCGGCCACGGCCTTGGGGCTGTCGGCGTACTTGGCGCCCTTGGCGACCAGCCCGTCGGTCTTGGACTTGGTGCGGTTGTAAACGGTGGCTTCAAATCCCTTGGCGATGAGATGGCCGCACATGCTGCTGCCCATCACGCCCGTACCAATCCAACCGATCCGGGTTTCACCAGGAACCACCTTGCGAACCGCCATTTGCAATCCTCGTGCGTGCTGTGTGGGAATGGAGAAATACCGCAGCGCCGGCCGCGGGTTGCACCGCGGGCCCCCAGTGCGCGCGACTGAGTATAGCGGAGGCGCCGCCAGCTGTCATGGCGCCGGCCGCGGGAAGTGTTGGGGGAGCCGCCTGGACGTTACCAGGAGCGCGGCGTGACGCGACCTTGCACGCGGAGCGGTAGCCCTTGGATGCGCAAGAAACCTTCGGCATCGGTCTGGTCGTAGGAACCGCCGCCTTCCATGGTAGCGATGCCTTCGTCGTACAGGCTGTTGGGGCTGGTGCGGCTGGCGACCATCACGTTGCCCTTGTACAGGTTGAGCGTCACTTCGCCCGTGACCACCTCTTGGGCCTGGCGGATGAACGCCAACAGGGCATCGAACTTGGCGTGATACCAGAAGCCGTAGTAAACCATCTCGGCCACCTCAGGAGCGAGGCGGTCGCGGAGGTGCATCAGGTCGCGGTCGAGCGTGAGTTGTTCCAGCAGGCGGTGGGCTTCGTAGAGGACCGTCATGCCGGGGGCCTCGTACACGCCGCGGCTTTTCATGCCCACGAAGCGGTTCTCCACGATGTCGATCCGGCCAATGCCGTTGCGGCCGCCAATAGTGTTCAGCTCGCGGACCATTTCCAGCGCGGTTTTCTTCTGGCCGTTGAGCGTGACCGGCAGGCCGGCCTCAAAGCCGATCCGCACCGCTTCCAGCTTGTCCGGCGCCTCCTGCGGCGAGACGGTCATGCCAAACTCCACCGTGTTCAGCCCATCCACCGTGAGGTCTTCCAGGGCCCCGGCCTCGTAGCTGATGTGCAGGCAGTTTTCGTCGGAACTGTACGGCTTGGACGCCGATGCCTTGACCGGAATGTTCTTCTGCTGGCAATAGGCGATCATCTCCGAGCGGCCAGGGAATGCCGCTCGAAACTTCGGATCGCGCCAAGGGGCGATGATCCTGACATCGGGATCGAGCGCTTCGGCCGCCAGTTGGAACCGGCACTGATCGTTGCCCTTGCCGGTGGCCCCGTGGGCGTACGCCTCCGCCCCCACCTCCCGGGCCACTTGCAGGCAGACCTTGGAGATCAGCGGCCGGGCAATCGAGGTGCCCAGCAGGTACACCTGCTCGTACTTGGCTTGCCACTGCATCACCGGGAAGGCGAAGTCGCGGCAAAGTTCCTCCTGGGCATCGACAATGCGGGCGCTGGCCGCCCCGCACTGCTTGGCCTTGTTCAGGATGGCCTCGCGATCCTCGCAGGGCTGGCCCAGATCGACGTAAACCGCGTGGACCTCGTATCCTTGGTCTTGAAGCCAGCCCAAGATCACCGAGGTATCCAATCCGCCCGAGTAGGCCAGAACACAGCTAGGCATGGTGCAAGACAACCCAAAACAGGTGAGAATGAAACGACGTTAGTTGATATCGGGTGCCACTGGCTCTGCCAGTCCTTACCCGAACTTGCCTGCAATCCCGGCAGAAGCAAATCAGCTTACGGATTCTGGGCCGCTTGGCAAT
>CAZEEG010000078.1:0-682 GCA_964511065.1 uncultured Pirellulales bacterium
CACCAAAGGCGACCAGGCCCATCACCACCAGCAGCACCGTCCAGGTCTTGAGTGCTTCTTCTTCCGTGAACCCGCTCATCTTGGCCACGATCCAGAACCCGCTGTCGTTCATCCACGAACCGATCAGCGAGCCAGCCCCGATCGCCGTGCAGAGATACACGGCGTTGTAGGGCAATTCGCCTGCCTGCGCGACCATCGAGGCCAACATGGCCGAGGCGGTAATCATGGCCACGGTACTGGAACCCTGGGCGATCTTGAGCAGCGCCGATACGCCAAAGCCCAGCACCAGCAGCATCAGGCCCTGGGCGTTGGTGCCGAACAGGTCTTTGATCGACGCGCCGATTTGGGCCTCTTTGAGCATGGCTCCGAACGCGCCGCCGGCCGAGGTGATGAGGATGATCACACCGCCCGACATCAGCGACGTTTCGATCATGGCCGCAACTTGCCGGCGGCTGGCTTTGCGCTGCCGCACGTACATCAGGATGGAGATGACCGCCGAGAGCAGCAGGGCCACGTTGGCATCCCCGAACAGCTTGCCCCAGTTGGCGGCTTTGCGCCAGTCCGTGTTCCACTGGTGCGGCTCAAAATACTGCGGATAGGCCGTTTCCAGCAGCAGGCGGTTGTGGCGGTTGGGCGGCAGCCTGGGCTGGGTGTCCAGGGGTGTTCGGGTGCCCTGGGCGCG
>CAZEEG010000078.1:692-4934 GCA_964511065.1 uncultured Pirellulales bacterium
CACCCTGGGCAGGTTGTCCAGGTCTTTTCCGCTCAACTCGGCAATGATTTGAAGGCTGTTCAGCCGATGCTTCTGGTCCCAAGAGACCTCGTCCATATCGGCCAGCAGGGTCTGTGCTTCAAGCTGCATCAGTGCCTCGTCGGCGAGCAGCGCCTTGATACGCTCGCCGTGTAACAGTAAGGCGTCGAAGCGTTGGTCACTTGGGTTGAAGAAATGCTTATCGCCAATCACCTGCTCATTCAGTTCCGCCACGATCTGTTCTTGCAGCGCCGGCTCAACCACTGCTGCCGCGGCCGCTGTTTCAATCTGCTGCCGCAATTCGGGGCTGAAGTGTTCCATCAGCACCGCCGCCGGCTGCAATCGTTTCGCTTGCGACGTAGGGGCGGCAGCCAGGTCGGCCACCAGGCCATCCCAGTTGGAAACCTGCTGAACGGTCAACCGCGTGGGGGCTTCGGCATCGGCAATGGTTTCCAGGGCCGTGTTTGTCCCGATCAGCAGGACCGGCAGGGCAACCGGCAGCACCGCCATCCACAGCGGCGGCTGAAGCTGCTCGGGCAGCGACTCTACCTCGCTCTCGCCAGTCAGCGGTCGCATTGGCAGCGGCATGAGGCGGTCGGCCGTTCGTGCAAACACCAAACCTGCAATCGCGGCCGGCACGGCCACCAGGGAGCCGATGATGATCATCAGCCCGATGTCCACGCCCAGCGTCGAAGCCATAACCAGTGGGCCGGGCGTGGGCGGCACCAGCGTATGCGTGATGGCTCCGCCCGCTCCGATCGCCAGGATGTACAGCAGATAATTGCCCTGCGTTCGCTTGTATAAACTCCGTGCCAGAGGCACCAGCAGGTAGAACACGGTGTCGAAGAACACCGGCACGGCGAGCACAAAGCCGCTGCCCATCAGCGCCACGGAGGCCTGTTTCTGCCCCAGCAACCGTAAGAATGCCCGCACGATGCGGTCCGCCGCTCCACTGTCCATCATGCACTGGCCGATGATGGCAGCCAGGGCGATCACCACGCCGATCTTGCCAGCCGTGCTGCCGAAGGCGTCGGCCACGCGGAATGCCTTATTGCCGATGGAGCCGGGAGCCAGCAGACTGACCACCAAGGCGGCCGTAATCAGGGCCAGGAAGGCATTGAGCCGCAGCACGATGATCATGCCCAGTACGGTCACAATGCCAATCGTAAGAATCAATAGCGGCGACATCGGTAATTCTGCATGCGTTTCGAACGGGGGGGCAGGCGACGCACGCGCGGCGCAAGCCCAAAGAATGGCATACATGGCAGCGGACTGCAATCGTTTTGCCGGCGGCGAACGGCGGTAGCGAGTGCCGGCGGCATGCGGCCAGGGTGCCAGGGGTGGCTACCTCGGGGGGGCGTGCTTCCCGGGTCGTGCTTCCCCCACTGGCCAGGCGGTCGGCCCAGGTGCGCCGTGTGCCGGGTGAGGCAATCCGGTAGAATGCGGCTGGGGACCAACGTTCGCAGGAATGCGTACCGGTGGGGCAAATGGCACCGAAATCGAGCCGAGACTTTCTGCGCGCGGCAGCACAACGGCTTACCGCTGCGCAGGCACTCTTCGACATGAAGCTGAACCTCGATGCCCAGTACTTGGGCGGTTATGTCGTGGAATGTGCCATGAAGGCACTCATCCTGCATCGGACCCCTAAATCGAAAAGGGAAGGAACGCTGCAGGCGTTATCTGCCGGCAAGAAGATGCATGATGCTGAAGTCCTCCTTGGCAAGCTGCGCACACTTCATGGACCAGAGCCGCCTGCACTCCGGCAGTGGATCAGCCGATACCAGTGGACGACTGATCTTCGTTACGAAACTGGGCGACGAAACACTGCAGAAACACGAAACCTGCTCAGGACAGCGGATGCAATTTTCAAGTGGGTGGAGAATCAACTTTCATGAGCAATACAACGAAAGCGAAATGGGAATCGAAACGCACGAAAGAATCCCGCGAGGTCGAACGCGTGCTGCGCGAAGCCGGCTTTGAACAGGCCGATGCGTATCGCTACAACATCGCGTCGATTCGCGTCCGCGTGATTGACTCTCGCTTTGAGAAACGCTCGATCGATTGGCGCGAAAAAAAGATCGACCAGGTATTAAGCCAACTACCTCAGGAAATTCAGGCAGACATTGTCAGCGTGTTTGCATTTGCACCTTCAGAATTGCAAGACCCGGACAAGTACCTGCGCGAGCACTACCAGAATTTTGATTTCGAGAATCCTCGCCCATCGCAACTGTAAGATGCGCTGGCCTGGTAGGCTCAGGGCGGCAAGGTTTCCGGAAATCCAAACACAGCCCGGGCTTGCATCTCGCTATCGAAGGCCGTCAGGAACGGGCGCTGCCGCTCGCCGGGCTGCCCGGTTCGGATCAGCAGCACGTCGCGGCCCGTCCGCAGCCAAAGCTGCACATCAGCAGGTAGAGTTTCCAGCGGGAGCAGGCCGGTGGTGAGCAGTTGCGACAGCGAACTGCGTGTCGTCCGCACAAAGACGAAGTCACTGCCTGCCAGCTGCGCGTCTTCCAGGCTGACCACGCCGGGCCGGGGATGGCCGGGAAGCTGCGCCGCCGGAAACCCGGGCACTTCCAGCGCTGCGGCCGCATTCAACAGTTGCTCTGCCGCGACATCGTCGATCCACCCTCGCTGAAACAGCTTGCGCAGCCGCTGATTCAGCATGTTGCGGCTGAACGCCACGTACGACAGCAGCGGCGTATTGTCCACGGCCTCTGGCGGACGGTCCACGCCCAGGGGCCGGTCCAAGAATAGCGCTTCACCCCAGGTTTGCAGCACGGCCGGTTGTTGAAGGTCGCTGGCGGAGACAGCCAGGAGGGCCGGTACTGCGGCGGGCCACGTAGTTTCCAGGGGATCGTCTTCGAACAGTCGGTTCTGCCGGAGCCGCGGTTCCAGGATTTCCGCATCGTCCACATGGGGAGGAGCGAAACCAGCGGGCAACTGGGGCAGCACACGCTGATTTTCGCCCGGCGAAGTCGGCACGGCCGTCACCGGTAATCCTTCATGTTCTTTGCGCAGCAGCGATGCGAGTAACCAGGCCGAGCGGCGCTGGCAGCGCGCGCCGGCTTTCTCAGGCGGGCTTGCATCCGCGTGAGCGGTGCCGGGAGACTCTGTCTCCAAAAACTCCGCGGGCGCACGCTCCAGCCAGGAATTCATCCATTTCAACAGAGCATCGAGCAGCAGCAGGTCGGGGTAGTCGGCCCCGTAATTGTGAAACGTCCGCAGATCGAATGCCGTGAGATGCCGCACCAGTTGGACCAGCAGAAAGGCCACGGTATCCAGCAGCGGCCCGCTGCCTGCCGCAATGGCCACCTGCTCCAGCAGCGCAACCAGTCGCTGTTCCAGCGGGATATACGGCGTAAGGCCCAAGCCGTTGAACAGCGATTTGATGAGACGCGGAAATTCTGCGGCCAGCGCCGGGTGTTCTGTGGCGGCGCGGGCGCAGCACGCCAGCACGTCGTCCAACTGCGGGCCGGTAGCTGCCCGAAGTGCGGCTTCCAGCAGCTTGGCCCTTTCCCAGCGCGGAAGCGCGCCGTGCAGCGCAAGCCAGGCCAACTGGCGGGGTTCGTGGATCGGGTGCTGATCGGTGAGCGGGGTTTCGCGGTGGTCGGCCACAGCATCGCCGGCCACTCCCCTGCCCTGCTCCGCTTGGATCGCTAATGACGGCCAATATCCCAGCAGGCCCAAGGCGAAGGCGGGCAACTGCGATTCGTGCGATGCGATGGGCAGTCGGCTGGTGCCACAAATGGCATGAAAGATACCCTGGGCGCACCAGGCCGTGAGCGATTGCCTGTCGTGGCGATCGCAACTCTGGACCGCTCGGGAACGCACCAGTTCGCGCGTCCATTTTTGCACCTGGCGGCTTTCGATGACGTTGGGTTCCGGCTCGTAGGCTTCCCAGCCGTGGATTTCGAGGTGCCGTACCACGTGCAATTGCCCGGCATCGGCGTCCAGCAGGATGCTTACTCGAGGTTCGCGGCGCGGTCCCAACTGCTGGGTAACATGCCACGCCGCGAAACGCTGCTCCTGGCGCGTGAGGGCCGCATCAAGCAGTCGGCCGGAGAGTACCTCCCACCGCCAGCTAACCTCAGGCTCGAAGGCAAAAAACAGCGGTGCTTCCGGCGGTGCGAAGAAAGCTTGAGGTGCCAGGCTCGCAGCCACCGCTTGGGCCAGGGCGTCGTCGACCATGTTGTATTTGCCGTTGGTGGTCTGCGTGGAAAGCTG
>CAZEEG010000078.1:5034-27927 GCA_964511065.1 uncultured Pirellulales bacterium
GGGGATCGAGCGCGGCCGGGTATCGAGCGCTGCGGCAGATGCACGCTATGCCGCTGCACGGTACGCCACGCGACGATTCGCGAAGGTCAGCCGCTTAAGCCGTGGTGCCAGGCCATGGCACGAAGCCTTGCATCAGGGGTGATGCTACAGGAGATCGCGAGGCGGGGCCAGCTTCACGCCTGCCGCTGCAAAGCGTCAATCCACGATGGCCATCGGCTTGCTGATGGCCGCGGCCGAATCACCCAGGACCTCTCCCTGGGGTAGGTCCGTGGAAGGCAACCGTTCGGGATGGAAGCCGATCGGATTTTCGTCCTCGGAGGTGTGCCGCGCCTGGAATTCCTCATCAACGAGGTAATCCCGGGGCGAATGCTGATCGAGCGAAACTCCCAGCGTGAGCGGCGAACGTCCCTTCCACAGGACCGGGCCAATCACGGGCGCCTGCTCGCGCGTGTTCCAATACTCTTGCCACAAAGCAGCGTTCAATTCCGTGGGCGGTTCGCTCAACGAGCGGTCGCGGATTCGCCAAAACGTGGTGAAGCCATCATAGATGTTGCGGTTGCCTTGCCACGAAACCTGGCTCTGCTGCAGGCTCACGGAGTCGGCGGCCGAGACTTCCAGCAGCGGGCTGCCGCCAGAACCTACCAACACGCTGTTGGTACATTGCACATCCAGTGGCAGCGAGCGGGGATAATCGTCGCTGGTTTCCAGCACGCACAAGCCGCCGGGAATCAGTGCGGTCACATGGTCGAGCGTCACGGCCAAACGGCTGCTGCCTTGTTCCATCACGCCGCCCGAGGCCGCCAACAGCGACTCCACGCTGGCGAACAGGCCATTGCGCCATTCCAGGGTGAGTGGGGCCATGTGCTCGGCAAAGACCAGGACGGCTTCGCCCCGGGCGATGCAATTGGTGAGCCGCACGCGGCCCAGTCCTCGGCGCGGCGCCGGATCGAGCATCATCGGGCTCATCATCATCGACTCGGCCCGCTGGTCCGATCGCACGCGGAAAAAACTGGGCGTTTCGTGCCCTTGCGGACGCGAGAGGGTGAAGGTGCAGTTTTCGGCTTCCAACTCGCCCTGCTGCAACTCAGCCATGGTCCAAGCGCCGTTCAGTCCGCCGGTCGGCAGACGCATCTCAATGGCCAGGTTCTGAAGGTACAGCTTGGCCCCCGAAATGCTGACCATGCTCCGCGATGTGCTCACGGCGTCGGGAGAGAACACCACCACGGGCCGATACGGCTCACCACCGGCTTTCTGCCCGGCCCGGATTGTCAGCCCTCGCGCGATGCGGACAGGCGCTTCGCGGCGGCGTCCCGAGTAATGCAGTTCGATCACGTCGCCGACCTCGGCCGCATTGCAGGCATCGGCCAAGGTCGCGAATTGATAGGAAAGGGATCCGTCGGCATCGGGCCGCACGACCAGAACACCGTCGGGATGGGGTGCGGCGGCGGAGGCTCCACCTATAAGCTGGTGTGGATACGTCAGGCCGAAACCCGGACCTTCAAACGCGGAAAGGTTACGGACACCGCCGATATCGCCGGGGATTGCAGCATCGGTCAGGGCCGAGGGCGTATCGTCTGGCTCGGCCGCGGCAGCCGCATCGACCGTATCACTGGAGAATGCGGCCACGGTCAGCGTCACCGAGGTGGGCGAGATTCCCAGGCGCGGTTCGGAGTCGTCTTGAGCGAGCAGCGCTTCGCCGGGCGGACCCACCATGTCGATTTCCAACGGCGGCAAGGTTCGGCTCACTGCCGTGGAACTGGGGTTGGCCGCCGTGCGGTTGGCCGCCGTGCCCGCCGGTTCACGGCCGCGGGGTTGGTCTTCCGCCGCTTGCACGGGCTGCGAGAGATGCGGAGCGGGCGCGAACGGTTCGGGCGGCTTGGCCCGGCCCTCCCACAACGCATCGAGGGCCAGCAGCACAACGGCCAGGGCCGAAACCGGAACCAGCCACGGCAAATGGCGATACGCCGCGCGCACCCAGCGCGAAGGCTCTCGGGCAGTGTAGGCCGTGCCCAAGTTGGAAAGGTCCAGCCCTAGTTGGTCGGCCAATCGCGAGAGGTCGTCGATCAGCGCTTGTGCGGTCTGGTAACGTCGGGCAGGGTCTTTGACCAACAGCCGGCGCAGAACGCGAACGGCATCTTCGGGGATGTCCGGATTGGTATCGCGCGGATCGGGCGGAGTCTCGCCGTGGTGTTGGAGTAGTTTTTGCAGGACATTGCCGTGAGGGAACGGCGGCCTGCCAGTCAGCATGAAATAGAACGTGCAACCCAACGAGTAAATATCGCTCCGCACGTCGGCGTTGCGGGGATCGCGGGCCTGCTCCGGCGAGATGTAGTCGAAGGTGCCGAGGGTCACGCCGCTAGCGGTAATATCTTCTGTCTGTTCGACTTGCGACAGCCGGGCGAGCCCCATGTCAACCAGCTTGACGCGGCCTTCGCGCGTGACCAGCACGTTCGAAGGCTTAATGTCCCGGTGAATGACATTGCGGCCGCTAGCGTGCGCCAGGGCGTGCGCCAACTGCATCATGTAGCTGACGGCCTCGGCCACCGGAAGCGGCCCCCGCTCCATCACCATGTCGCGGATGTTGGTGCCGTCGACAAATTCAAAGGCAATGTAGTTCAGGCCCCGATCCTCGCCCACGTAATACACGCGGGCGATGTTTTCGTGATCCAGCCGGGCAGCTGATTGGGCTTCGTTCTGGAAACGCCGAACGGTTTCGCGGTCGCGGGCCCGATCCGACGAGAGAATCTTCAGGGCCACCGTCCGGTCGAGTCGCGAGTCACGCGCCCGAAAGACCACGCCCATGCCACCCCCGCCCACGCACTCCATCAATTCGAAGTGGTCGAGCCATTCGCCCAGTAGGGCTTCGGCGATCGGTGGTCCACCGGCGGCCGGGGCCGGAAGCGGCGGTTGGCTGGAGATCACCGTGCGATCGTCGTTGCGACCAGAACGCGCGCTGGTGTGCGAACTGCCAGAAGTCTCAAAAGGCCGATCCAAGTCGCTCTCGGAAGCGAGCGAAGCCAGCGGAGCGGCCGAGGTGATCGTGCGGTCGTCATCGGGGGCCGAAGGTGGCTCGTTCAATGGACGAACCTCGGTCGGCTCATTCCCGGTGCGCGGTGGAGCGTGCGCACCGGTTTCGCGACCGGGCAGCCCGGTTGACGACGCGGCTGGCTGTTGGCCAGGCGTAATCGGACCGTATGCGGACGACTCAGCCATGGTCCCGGCAGGTCCCTTCGATGAATGTTCGAGTGTACCTCTGTCCCTGACATGGCCGGAACCTCAGGCTCCCGACCATCCTGCCGCTGCCCAACTCCGTTCGGCTCGCGACAGGGCCTCCGATTTAGACGTGAATCGTCACGGGCGGTTCCGCGACAAATCGCCACGGGTTGCCGGCAGCCAAATGTCGGGCCTGCCAGCAGCGGGGGCGAAGAATCTCGCGGCGTCGTCGCCGATGAACAAGGGGGTCGAAAGGCTCACACCACTATAGGTAGCCGCCCAGCGACCGTCAATCGAATCAAAGTTGTTCCATGAGGGACATTTAGGTGATATGACAGCGGGCCCATCGTGGGCCTCGAAATCCCTCGCTGTGAACACTTGACCGTGGCAAGCTGCGGTTACGGTCAAAATGTCGGCTAGAGCCGAGATGTGTTTTAACAATTTCCGTGCCATGAGGTCATGGTCTGCGGTGCCAACTCCACGCCCGGCCTGCCCTCAAGTGGGCGCGTTGGCGAATCCCTCTCATCGGCGTTTGTACCGCAAACCGTTGATCTTTTCTGGGCTCTCCAGGCGGTAACCACATTGCCTGGTGGTGCTACCGTGCCTGGGGGCGATACTGAGCCGAGTGACGATACCATGCCCGGTTGCCAGCCATCGCGGCAGCCGAAGGCAATCCCCGGCCAAGAGGAATAGCCCAGGCCCAACTTGCGGAATGGCCACGGCAGCATGGCAAGCCCGCGTGGGTGGACGGGTTCCACGCTTGCCAGCCCTTTCCGGGGTGCCAGACCGGGGGGGCCGTGAATGCTGGCGCTCCAAGGGGATTTGCCGCCAGCACGACTCGCAGTGCCATGGCACGCTACTGCACGACGTTTGCAATGCTCATTGGGCCATGGGCATGCCACGGCATTGCCTTCGCACGGATCGCAACACATGGGCACGTGAACGGATTCTGCGTAACCCGGCCGGACAAAGTGACAATTGCCTGGACAACGGGACACTTAGCACCACCTGGAGGAGAGCTAGCGCGTTGCGGCGTTTCGGGCTTTTGACGACCAAAGACTTTCGTCGTGGAAAAAGCTTTCCATCGTCTGCCCGGTCGATTATCACGGATCGCAATCGCTAATCCAAAGGCAGTGGGGGTTCTTCCTGTTGTTCCGCTTGCGCGGCCGGTTGTGGCATGAACTGCCAGCCCTGGTTTCAGGTATTCCGTGGCAAGCTTGCGTCTTGTCTTGGCCGGCTGAAGGTAAGCGTCGTTTTCTGAACAACTTGCTGCGGTGGTGCGTGCCGTGGGCCGGGTCGCGTGACTGGTCGTCCGGCCGTTCGTTGGCGATTCGCAATACCGCATATTAGCCGATCATTGGTGGCCGTAAGGTCATACGAGAATCCATGTTGAGGCGAGGTTTGCCCCCAGGGGCGACCTGCCGCGGTGGGTTCTGCGAGGTTCCATTCGTTGGCCCAAAGGTATCTCGGAAAGGAGCAACAGGTGAGTCACTTTCGATTCCCAGGGCGTCGAGATCGTTGGGGCATACCGGCCACGGCGGCGTTGGCCGTTGGCGCTATATCGCTAGGCGCAGCCTTCATTGCGTCCATGGCTTCTTCCGTCATGGCCGCTGAGCCCCAGATTTTGCCGCCCAGCGAGGTTGCTTCCCGAATTGATGCCGCGCTGGCTGCTGAGAACCAGGGAATTGATGTGGTCGTCGCACCCACGGTGGACGACGCCGGATTCCTGCGCCGGGCCAGTGTGGACCTCATCGGCCGCATCCCCACGGCGGATGAATACGACGAATTCTTCGCCTGGCCGGAATCGGAGCGGCGGAGTCGTCTGGTGGAGCGGTTGATTGCCGATGAGCGGTTCGCAGACCGCTGGACGGTGTTCATGGCCGACCTGCTGCGGATTCGCAGCAATGCCGATGGCGGTGCTCAACTGCTGGCATATGTTCACCAGGCCATGGCCGAGAACGTCCCCTACGACGAATTGTGCCGCCGGTTGATTTCTGCCAACGGCAAGCCGGGAGCCACGCCGGAAGTGGGCTTTATCCTGGGCGACAACGCCGATCCCATGGCGCTGGCCGGCACGGCCTCCCAAGTGTTCATGGGCATACGCATAGCCTGTGCCGAGTGCCACGATCATCCGTTTGACGTCTGGACGCGCGAGCAGTTCTATGGTTTTGCGGCATTCTTTGGTAAGACCCGCCGCGTTGAAAGCCAGTTGACCGGCTTGGTGTACACCACGGAGATGCAGCAGACGGCCATCTTATGGCCGCCGGCCGACTTGGCTCGCAACGGCGAACCCCGCGCCCCCATGACGCCGGCCTTCCCCTTTGCCACCGTGGGCGAGAACGAAACCCCTGAATACATTGCCCGCCTGGAAGCGCTGCGCGATGCTCGCCGGCGGCAGGCGGAAAAGCCTGAGGGACCCTCGCTGGACGATCTGCTGGCCGAGGCCGACAGCCGAGCCAAGAAGACGATCAACGGGCAATCGAAGGAATTGTTCGATGTTGCCTCGGAGGCCAAAAAAGAGCGGTCCAAGATCGACGTCAAGGGTGACCTGTACCGCACGAGCGAATTGCGGATCAAGCTGGCCGAGCTGATCACCAGCCCTCGCAACCGTTACTTCGCCCGGTCGTTTACCAACCGCGTCTGGAAGGAGCTGACGGGCCGCGGCTTTGTGGACCCGGTGGATGATTTCAGCGAAGCCAACCCGCCCAGCCATCCGCAAACCCTGGACATATTGGCCGATGAATTCGTGGCCTCTGGTTACGACATTCGCCACCTGATCGCGTCCATTCTGTCGACGGAAGCTTACCAGCGCGGCCGCCTGGTCAATGTGGCTCCCGATGTGCGTGAAGCGTCGGAAGCGGCGTTTGCCTCGGCTCCGGTGCGGCGCATGATCGCCGAGACACTGTACGACAGCATCGTGCAGGCAGGGCATCTGTTCGATTACAAGTACCCGGCCGGCGCCAATACCAAGACGGTCACGCAGCTTGTCCGCGTGGCCGTCCCGCGCGAGGGTGCCTCCGAAGGGGACACGCCCGAGGGAGCTTCCCCGCAGGCCCTGGCCAGCATTGGGCAGGGTTCAGGCCCGGGCATGAACCAGGGGGCGATGGGTAAGCCCATGGTGGTCGGCGGCTACGACCTGGAAACCGCCATTGAGCTGGATTTCGATGCCGCGCTGAGCCAATCGGACGACGCTCCCAAGATCGACCAGATGCGCGTCATGTCCAACGAAGAATTGGAAGCCATGCGAATGATGCAGCGGCCGACGGGGAACGCCCGTGTCCGCTATGTCGAGCGCTACATGGAACGGACCATCGACGACAATCCCAAATTCGTCAGTGCGACACGGATGCCGACACCGGCCCCGCCGGCGCACTTTCTCCGGGTGTTTGGCCAGCCAGCCCGCGTCGATTTGGGCGACCACCGCGACGACCTGGCTTCCATGCGGCAAGCGTTGATGATGCTCAACGGAAAGTTGACCCACGAGGCATCGCGGGTAGGCGAATTCGAGCCGATTTACCCCCTGATTGCTGGCCCCCAGGCCGACATCAAGGCGGCCGTTCGTATGGCGTACTTGGAGATTCTCACCCGGGTTCCCACGGCCGAGGAGTTGGCCGAGGCCCAGGAGATCGTCGCGTCGGCAGCCAATCCCCGCGAGGGAATGGCCGATCTGCGCTGGGTGTTGTTCAACTGCCACGAGTTCCGCTTTGTGCCGTGAGCGTGAAGGTGGCGCCCGGCCGATGGATCGGGCTCACGAGGCCAACTACCAAGCCAATTCGCAGCCAACTCAAAGCCTGTTCAAGGAGCTAACCATGAAGTCCAAGCCGTGTGCCGGGTATCGATTTTCTCGCCGCACCATGCTCGGTGCTGCCGGTGCCACGATCCTGGGGATGAGTGTCCGGAACCTGGTAGCAAGGGCTGGCCAGGACCATAAGCCGACCGCCGAACACGTGATCTTGTTCTGGAACGGCGGTGGGATGAGCCACATCGACACCTGGGATCCCAAGCCCGGCCGCCCCACGCAGGGTGAGTTCGAGCCGATCCAAACCTCGGTGCCCGGCATCACCATCAGCGAGATTTTCCCGCTGGTTGCCCGCCAGATGCATCATGCGGCCCTGATCCGCTCGATCGCCGGCCAGAACGGCGACCACGGCCGCGCAACCTATCAGCTCCAAACCAGTTACAACCAGTCTGGCAACGTGCGGCACCCGGGCATCGGCTCGGTGGTCGTGCACGAGCTGAATAAGCTGGGGGACCTGCCTGCCTTCGTGTCGATCAGCGGCCAGGCTCGCGGCGCAAGCTATCTGGGCCAGCGTTGCGAGGCGTACTTTGTCGGCCGCCCCGGCGAGAAGGATCCGTACCTGGCGTTTCCTTCCGGCATTGCCGAGGCCCGCGGCAACCAGCGGTTGGAGATTCTCTCCCGGGTGAATCGCCGCTATGCGTCGAAATTCCCCAGCGAAAAGTTCGATGCGACCGCGACCTCTGTTGACGAAGCGGTGGCGTTGATGCGCAGCCCGGCCCTGGAGGCGTTCGACCTGCAAAGCCTCGATCAGCGGATCGTGCAGCGGTACGGTGAAACCGAGTTCGGCCGCGGCGCCTTGATGGCCAAGCGGTTGGTGGAAAACGGCGTTCGCTTCGTGCAGGTGAATCGCGGCGGGTTTGATACCCACGCGAACAACTTCCCCGCCATGCGGAACCACGGCGAAGTGATGGATGCTGCCCTGGCGGCCCTGATCGAAGACCTGGCCGACAGCGGCCTGTTGGAAAAGACACTGGTCGTGATGCTCAGCGAGTTTGGCCGTACCCCACGGATCAACCCGGACGCCGGCCGCGACCATCACCCGGGCGTGTTCAGTTGCTTCATGGCAGGCGGCGGCATCCGCGGCGGCCAGGTGATCGGTTCGTCCGACGAGGATGGATACCGTCCCAAGGATCGGCCGGTGGAAGTACCCAGTATCCATGCCACGATCTGCCACGCCCTGGGCGTTGACTACCAGAAGGAAGTGATGACGCCGCTGCAACGTCCCATGAAGCTGGTCGATGGCGGCGAACCCGTGCAGGAATTGTTCGCCTGAACCGGGTCGGTCCGTCGCGGTGGTCGGCACATGGCCGGCCAACCCAGCTTCCCTAAGCACGACTACGAGATTTCCATCCAAGAAACTTTGAACGACACCCCTTGAATGAATGAGCGTGGCGGATCTCTGTACGCCGCGACTCAAGGAAAATGAGGAATGTGAGGAAAGCACGGTCGGAGGGCGGGACAAACTTCCCGCCCTCCGGCTTCAGAATGTCGCACGCGCCCAGGCCCGGATGGCCTTCTTACTTTGAGCCGGTTTGACCGTACTTCGGCCGCCGTCTCATCTACAAGCACGATGCTTCTCGCCCAGCGACATGCCCGAAATCGTTCGCTCCCTGGCCGGGGCCCCCACGTCGCCGATGTGCTAGCGCACCCCCAAGGCGGCATCCAGGTGGCCAAACCCGGCAGTGGCCCGTGTGGACCCGCTGGCCTTGGATCGGCAGGCTGCCCACCCAAGCGGCCAGCCAATCCGCGGTGGGTGGCCAATTCCCCGGCCGGTTAGCCAGTCGCGGGATGGCAAGCCACGCGGCCCAAGCGGAAAGCGAACAGCCCCACGCGCTTTCACTGCGACCGATGGCAATGGAGGGGCGGGGGCAACAAATCCTGTAATCCATTAAGGCTAGACCGCTCCCCCCATTTGCGGAGCGGGTGTGAGTAATTACGCTGGAAACTTCAACTCCACCATCCTCCTCGCCCGCAGGCTGGATATGAATTGCTTTTCGTTCTCAAGGCGTGCCGGCTTCACCCTGTCTGCCGTCGTACTTTGGACGGTCGCCGCGGCCGGCCCCTTGGTCCCGGCCATACAGGCCCAGGAATCCGGCGAAGAAGCCTCCGCTGGCCCCGTCCGCGGTTCGCTGGTTGAAGATCGAGCGGCCCGCAAACTCGTCGAGGCCGGTGATGCCCGCTACGACGCCGATGAACCGGCCAAGGCGGTGGAGATCTGGCAGTCGGTGATCGAGCGCTACCCGCGCAGCCGCGTGCGATTCGATGCGCACATGCGGTTGGGCAACTATTACCTGGACCGCGATCGGGCTTACGACCGCGCGCGGGGCCACTTCGCGGCCGCTGCCTTGGAAGAAAACCGCGACGATGACCAACGGGCAGAAGCCATGCTCAAGATGGGCATCTGCTTCTACGAGGCCCGCAACTACGGGAAAAGTTTCCAGGTCATGCGCGACGTGATCGAGAACTTTCCCGTCAGCCCCCAAGTGAATGAAGCCTACTACTACATTGGGCTGGGGCATTACCAATTGGGCCACTACAGCCGCGCCATCGACGCCCTGCAAAAGGTGGGCACGGCCTTCGCCGCCGACGATAACACCGTGGAACGGGTCGAGGCGGGCAAACGGTTGTTCGTCAAAGTGGAAGATGCCGACCTGGCGGCTCTGGAAGCGGGGGCGCAAGTCCAGGTGATCTGCGAGACGGCTCACGGCGATAAGGAAACCGTCACCTGCTACCCGGTGGGTCGCAATGTTCGGCTGATTCTCGGCTCGATCGTTACCGAGCTGGGCCAGCCTCAGCCCGGCAACGGCATCCTGGAGGTCCGCGGCCAGGACGACGTGATCGTCACCTACACGGATGCCCACACCGCGGACCGTAAGTTCGATCAGCCGCGTACCAGGCAAGTTTCCGTCGTCGGCAATGCCGTGGTCCGCGTGACCGATGGCGCCTATCGCGACACGCTGCAAGGGGTGGTGCTGGGCCGCGAGATGCACGTGCAAATTACTGATGCCGACCACGATCTGACCGACCAGGCCGATACGCTCACAGCCATCGTCGCTGTCTACCGCGAGAAATCGCCCGAGCAGATCGAAGCTGAAACGGCGGCCGCGCGCGCCAAGGCCGTTCAAGAAGGGTTGGACATCGACGTGTTGGAGATCGAGGTCGATCCGTACCAGGAGATCGACCGCCTGGAAGTCGAACTGACGGAAGCCAAGCTGCCCCGGTCGCGCACACCTGATGGCGCTGCGCCCCCCAGCGAGTCGGGCCTGGACGGCGGTGCCGGCGATTCGGCCGCGGGCGGTTCCACTCCCGGCCCGGGAAATGCCGCGGATGCTGCTGCCGGGGGCGAGGGTGAACCACCCGCAGGCAACAACCAGGGAGAAGGCCGCGACCAGCCATCGCAGGCTTCGCCGAGCCTGAGCGACGATGCCGTTCACAGCGGCGTTTTCCGAACCTCGGTATCGGTGGAAAAGGCCGAGGAGCCAGTGGCCGACGACGATGCCCTGCAGGCCATGCCCGGCGACGTGGTCCGCGTGTTGTACCTGGACGAGCGTCATCGAGGCGACGGTACCCGGTCGCTGGTGGCCCAGGTCCGCTGCGTCGAAGGGAACCTGGGGGCGGTTCGGGTGACGCGCTCGGAGATTTCCGACCAGGAATTGCTGGTTCGCACCAAGCTGAAGACGGCCGGCGCGCTGACGAACATCGGCAACCGCTACAAAGAATTCGGTCTGAAGACCAATGCCGATGCCAAGTACCAGGAAGCCCTGGCTGTTTGCGAGGAGATCAGCGACTTGGCGCGGCAACTGGGCGGCCGGTTGCTGGAAGAAACCTACGTGCAGCTTTGGCGAATCTACTACGAGATGGATCGCCTTCCGCTGGCTGCCGCAATGGCTCAGCGGCTGCAACAGGAGTTCCCCAACAGCAGTTACGTGGATGACGCCCTGCTGCAACTGGCCGATGTTTCGCGGACCCAGGGCGAATACGGCCGGGCCATTTCCATCTACCAGCGGTTGGTGGCCATGCAGACCAGCCTGCTTCGCGGCGAAGCCCAGTTCGGGATCGCCCAATGTTATGAAGCCATGGCGAATGCAGCCGCAGAGAATAACGCCAATGGAGCGCCGCAACTCTTCGACCGCGCATTCCAGGAATACAAGAAGGTCTTCGACCAGTTCCCCGACAGCGGCCGAGTGGGCGAAGCCGTGGCCAAGATGGCCAACTACTACTACCAGCAGCGCGACTACGCCCGGGCGATCGACACCTTTGAAACGGTGCTCAACGATCATCCGGACGCTCAATACCTGGACGTCATCCTGTTCAACTACGGGCGTTGCCTGTACCGGATGAACCGCCGGGCCGAGGCCAAGCGGCAGTTCGACCAGTTGATTGCCGACTTCCCGGAAAGCCCCCTGGCCGCCGACGCCAAGAAGATTTCTGAAGCCCTGGCCAAGACCGGCGGCTAATACGGCCTCGGTCCGCGCCCGCGGTTGCCACCTGTCAGTCACAATTATTTGCTCCCCCCAAAGGGAATGACCACGATGCGCACCTTGCATCCTGCCCGTCCTTCTTCGTTGCCATCCCTGGCGGCCGTGCTGACGGCACTCGCACTGGCGCCCTACATGGTGTTATCCAGTCCCTTGGCGCAGCAGGTCGTGGGTCAGGAGGCTGCCCCGGGTGGCGAGCAGGCTGTCGCACCGCAGGCGGCCGACGCCGGGCCAGACGGCTTGGATGCGATCAGCCGCCAGGCGTCGCAACTGGAAGCGGAGTTGGGCAAGATCAAGGAGACTTCGCCCGAGGCAGCCGATCTGCTGCTCCAGTTGATCGACCTGTATCACGAGAATGGCCGGTTGTTTGGTTTGATCCGCGCCGGCCAGACGTTTATCAACGGCCATGCTTCACACCCGCAGCATGCCGATGCGATGCTCAAGCTGATCGACGGGCTTCAAGCGGCATCGCGCAATACGGATACCGTGGCCATGTGCCGGCAGTTTCTGGTGCGGTATCCCGATCATGAAGCAGCGCTCCATATTCAGACCCGTCTGGCCCAAACGTTGGACGAGATGACCGACCGGCAGCGCACGGCCGAGGCTTACGCCCAACTTTGGGAACAAATGCCGACGAAGCCCGAAGGCATCGCCGCGGGGGTGCGGGCGGTGACGCTCTTCAATGCGCTCCAAAACAAGAACGGCTACATGGCGGCCGCCGAGTTGGCGGAAGCCATCGCCGATAAGCTGCCGCGCGGCGAGCAGGCCGCGCAGTTTGCCTGGCAGGCGGTCCTCAACTGGAACTACGCCAGCGAGTGGGCCAAGAGCAACCAGGCCGGCAAGAAGCTGCTCGATGCCAAATTGCCGCTGGACAATGCCACGCTCCGGCAGTTGCACTACTACATGGGCGAGAATTACGGCCGGATCGGGCAGCGGGCCAATGCGGTGGAGAGCTGGAAGGCGGCCCGGGCCATCGAGGATTCGGCCCTGCTGCACGCCCGGCAGATTTCGGAAATGTACCATGCCAACGCCAAGGGCGCGGAGATCGAGGCGGAAGTCAACCGCTACTTCCAGAGCTATCCCGACCGCGTCGACCGGTTCCTCCTGCAAGGCTATGCGGCCCAGGCGTACCTGCGCGAAGAGGGCGGCAAGGAGAAGGGGCTGGCGCTGATCCGCCGCATCCTTCCGCACGATGCATATTCGCACAACCTGGCCAGCGTGCTGGTGCGGAACACGCCTCTTGAACCAGGACCGCTCAAACAGGCCGAGCAGGCGCTACAGGAAGCGCTCAAGCAGAACAGCGAGCACAGTGCCTACCTGCGGTCCGCCCTGGCTCTGGACCTGTATCGGGATCGGATCAAAGACCTCGATAAGGCGCGTGCCACGGTGCGCGAACTGCTGTTCCAGACACCCAGCAACGATGGTTACACCCAGCAGGCCCTATGGTGGCTGCTGTACAACCCGACCGACGATGCCTCTTTCCTGTCCGATATCGACCGTTATCTGAAGGCGCGGCTGGAGCATCTGCATTTCAAGGCCTATCGGGGATGGCTCGCGGCCTGGATTCGCGAAGCCAGCCGCAACAAGGATCATAAGGATCGCGCGGCACAGGCCGAGCAGCGGCTGAAACAGGCCGACGAAGACCCGCTGGTGAAGCTGTGGCTGGAGACCGAGGAAAGCCGCTTTCAGGAGGCACTGGCGGCTGGCGAGAAATTGCTGGTATCGGACCAGGTGAAGCGGCTTTCCGAAGAATCCCTTCGGAGCTTGAAAAGCCGCCTGGCTGCCACTTACCTGTCGCGCGGTAACAACGAGCAGCGTGCCCGGGGGGCCGAGCTTTACGGTGAACTGGCCCAGCAGGACTCCGACGATTTTGAACTGGCCTTGGCCAGCGTGATTGCTTCAGCCAGTTACAGCCCGCCGGAAGTTGCCGTGCAGGCCGCGCAGCACCTGTTGAAGCTGGAGCCGCAGCGGCACGACAACCTCGGCGAGGTCTACTACCGCCTCTGCCAGACGGGCGACCGGGCCCAAGATGTTGATCTGCTCAAGCAGGCGCTGGCCTGGATCGAGAAGGCCCAAGCCCGCTTTGGCTTGGAGCACCGCTATTCCGACAGCATCGGCGATATTCTTCGCAAACATGGCCTGGAGGCCGAATCGCTGGCCTATTGGAAGCGCATCATCGACCAGGGGTTGGGCGACTACTACACCCGGACCTGCGCCGAGCGGGTGCTCAATGCCTTCGACCCCATGGATCATGCTGCCCGCCGCGCTTTCCTTGAAAAGCTACTGGAGGCGCGGGGCGATTACCACGGCACCTACAGCATGTGGCTGGCCGAAAGTTATCTCCAGGAGGGCGATCTGGCTGCGTTCCAAAAGACGCTTGAGGCCACGCTGGAAGTCCAGCAGGCTCGGCCGTTCCGCGTCTGGGGGTTCGAAGAGTACCTGCCCGGCCAGTGGGTTTCGCGGTATCGCAGCAACATGGAGGCCAGCGAGGCCGACAAGCGGTTGGTTTTCACCGCCGTGCGCCAGTTGCCGATTGGCCGGCCTGCGGCGGCCGCTCACTTGGCGCTGCTGGAACTGCCGCCAGTGGAACCGATGACCGAGATGCAGCGCCTGCTGGCGTGGCAATCGGCCACATCGCTGCTGGGCAGCAGTTCCGCCGATTGGGACGGCTTGATCGGCTATGCCCAAGCAGCCATGAGCCGCAAAGATTACCAGGCCGTGTCGGTGCTGGTCGGTTCGATGCTGGAGAACATTCCCCAGGCCGATGGCACCCGCCGCAAAGCCGGTAGCGACATGGTGGCTCAAAGCTACGCCCGGATGGGCTCGGTCGGCCTGTCGATCGACGAGAGCCGGCCGGTCGCCCCGCTGCTGAAGGCGGCCTTGTACCTGCGGCTGGGCGATCGCCGCCTGGCGCTGGATACCTACCAGGCCAACCGGGCACTGTTCGATCAGCACCGCGACGAGGTTCCGGTCGATCTGATCCTGTTTGTCTGCGATAGCCATATCGCGGCCGGGGGCGACGAAAATCACGAGCGTGCCGAAGACATCCTCCGCGGCTGGCTGGTCAAGTTCAGCGAAGCCACCGATATCGACGACTCTACCAAGGCCCAAGTGCAGTTGATGCTGGCCAAGAACTACTTCAAGGCCCAGCGCTACGACGTTGCCCGCAGCGAATACCTCACCGTTAAGAACCGCTATGCGGAAACGCCACAGGCGATCGAGGCGGAGTTCGGGATCGGCGAGTGCTTCATGGCGCAAAAGGTGTACGACCAGGCTGAGGCCGTGTTCGAAGCCCTGGCCGGCAGCCGCGAGCGCGATATCGTCATTCGGGCCGAGTTCCTGCGAGGTGTGTTGGCCAACCGCCGCGGCGACCGCGATGAAGCCCGCGACATCTTCCGCCGGGTGCTGGAAATGGTGCCCACGGTCGAATTGGCCAACGAGGCCCTGTTCAACCTGGCAGAAGTCTACGGGGCCGAAGAACGCTATATCGACCAGCTCGAACTGCTCCGCACGGTCGGCCGCTTGGGTCGGGCCAGCAAGCGGTGGCACACGCCGGGCATTTCCCTCTCGATCGTCGTGTACGACCCGGACCTGGGCGTGAGCCGCGGCAACAGCCGCATTCCGGTCCGCGTAACCACCGAGCCCGGCGGGGATGAAGAACTGGTCTACCTGTATACCACGCCCGGCGGTAAGGGCCTGTTCCGCTTCGATCTGGAAACGCGGCTGGGCCAGGTCACCAAGAACGACAACGTGCTGCAGCTCTCGGGCAACGACCGCATCCACTGCGATTATCCCGAGGAGTTCAAACGCGAGTTCCGTTCGGCACCGCTTTCTGATGCGGAAATCAGCGTGGCGTCCAACGCCCGGCTGGAACTGTCCAGCAGCAAGATCATCGACACCCAGCAGGAAACCTTCACGGAGCGGATCGAGCGCGAAGCCCGCGAACAGGAATTGGCCGACGAGCGGCGTTCGCAGAATCGTCCCACGAACCAGGTGAAGCCGGGCAACCTGGTCTACCTCCGCGTGATCGACGCCGACCGCGATCTGACCGACGAACCGGATTCGATCACCGTCAAGCTGGCCGCGACCAGCGGTGACCAGGTGCAGGTTCGCCTGGTGGAAACCGAGCCGCACTCGGGCATTTTCGAAGGCACTGCCCAGACTGCCGAGCTTCCCGCCGGCGCGCTGGCCAGCGACACGGCCATCGACCACAGCCCGCTGATGGCCATCGACCAGGATCCGGATTCGGCCTGGGTCAGCGAGCCCGATGGCGCCACGCCCAAGTGGCTGAGCGTTGATATGAAGGATTTGCGGTACGTGGATCGGGTGACGGCCGTGAGCCCCGATCCGACATCGCGGGTACCGCTGCGGGGCGACCTGCAGGGCAGCCACGATGGCCGGTTCTGGTTCCGCATTGCGAGCAATCCGCCCGAACCGCCAATCACCCCGCTGCGGTTCGAAGAAGAACGGATGACGCAACGAGTATACCTGGGGAATCACACCGGGTTTGACCAGTGGGAAGACGTGGTCAACCTGGCGGCCAACTCCGAGCCGATTGCCGTGCAGGCAGTCGATGCGCTACAGTGGCAACTGCCGCAGACGGACGAGAACAACCGGCACCATTCGGTGATCTGGCATGGCAAGTTCGTGCAGCACCGGGCCGGTGCAGTGCGGTTTGCCGTCGACGGCGTGAAAACGGCCCTGGCCATCAACGGTCGGTTGGAACTGGCGCTGGGACCAGGCGGCCGCACCGTCGATGTCTGGCTCGATCGCGGCACCCATGATCTGACGATCTTCGCTGCTACGAACAATCCGCAGCAAGGTGTGCGGGCGACCCGGGCGCGCGAGGATCACGATGCCAGCCAGGTCAACCTGACTACCTTCCGCCTGGCCGATTTTGATTTGGAGCAGCCCGGAGTGCATCCGGCCATCCCGCGTGAAGCCCCCGTGGTGACGGCTGACAACGGCGTGTGGGATTTTCGGTTCCCCAGCTACGAACTTCGCCACGTGCGATTGGTGGTGCATGAGTACCTGGGTGAGGCCGTGGCGATCAGCCACGTGGAGGTGACCGGCGAGGAAGGCCGCGAGCGGCACATCCCCACCGAGGCCGATATTCTGGCGTTGTCCAACAACGGGATTCTGGAGATTGCCGGCGGCGACGTGGTGGAGGCCACCTACACCGACGAGTTTACGCAAAACGGCAACAGCCAACTGCTGACGGCATCGCTCAGGGCCACGTACTTCAATGCGGTTATTGCTCCCATTGCGTACGACTTTGTCCGCCAGCCCAACGGGGCCGTGGCCACTATCCGCAAGGAACTGATTCGGATTGACCCGGGCGAGAAGTTCGTGATCGAGATCGTCGATTACGACCTGGATCAAACCGGCGATCCAGACAAGTTGCGGTTCCAGGTGGCCGTCAACGACGGCGAACCGCTGGAGTTGATTGCCCACGAAACCGAGCCTTACTCGGGTATTTTCACCAAGGGAGTGGAAACCAGCGCCCAGCCCGAAACAGGCAAGCTGCACGTCAAGCCGGGCGACCGTATCTACTGCACCTATATCGACGCCCAGAACACCTTCCCGGGGCATGCCGTGCCGCGCGAAACGGTGGTCTATGTGAATGAGCCAACGGCCGGCCGGATTCGCGTCGTGGAGTCGCGCTATGTCCGCCCCGCCGATGGCAACCCCACTGCCCGGCCGCAGACGATTTTGTTACCGACCGCGGGCCGTGCCGACGACGATGTGGCCAAGGTGGCGTTTGAGGTGCCATTTACCGTGGAGGTCTACGACCGCGACGCCGCCAAGGATAGCCGCAGCAAGGTCACGGTCACGTTGCAAACGACCGATGGCGCGGAAGTGGATGTGGAGTGCGTTGTTTCCGAAAACTTCGGCACGCCTACCGTGGCTGGCGACAACTGGGCCCTGGAAGAGGGCCGGTTCGTTGGCCAGGTGATTATCCAGTTGGGCGGCAAGAACAGCCCTTCGCTGGTACCGCTTTCGGCCGAGATGCCGCGAAACCTGATCGGTGGCCCGGTACTTTCTGAGGAAGACACCGGCGGCGAAGCAAGCCTGCTGACCCGCGTGCTGAACCTTACGGGCAACGACATTGTCACGGCCACCTACCGCGACGAACTTCGCCCGGATGGTCCAGCCAAGGACCTGGGGAACTCGGCCCGGCTGATCGCCAACGGCACGCTGGCCGCGACCGACCGCGACTATGACAAGCCCGTCTCCCAACTGCACGTGGGCGAGAAGCTGTTTCTCCGCGTGGTGGATGCCGATCTGGATACCACCGACGACCGCGATTTCGCCGAGGTCGTCATCAGTTCCGACCGCGGCGAGCGGGAAACCATCCGCTTGGAAGAAACGCTTTCGCACAGTGGCGTGTTCACAGGCTCGGTCACGCTTAAGCCTTCGGACAGCCCCACGCCCGGCAACTTGGATGAGGGCGACGCCGTGGTGGAAACCTTCTTTGGCGATATGCTTCGCCTGGAGTATCTCGACCGGGCGGCCAGCACGGAGTCGGGCGAGTTGGCCCTGTCGATCGAAGTGCCGGTGGTCGTGGGCACCGATGGGCTGGTGATGGCGTTCAGCAAGACGTTCAACGATGAAAACCTCGCAGTGGAAACCCAGTTCCACATTGCCGAAAGCTACTTTGAACTGTTCAAGAGCCACAAGTCGCTCGGCCGCAAGGAAGAGCAGATTACCGACCTGGAAGCCGGGCGCCGCGTGCTCCGTGAGGTGATGGAGGACTACCCCAATCCCAAGTACATCCCGCGGGTGGCCTACCTGTTGGGCCAGTTCGCCCAGGAACTTGAGCAGTGGGACGAAGCCGTCGACTCATACCGGTTGATTGTCCGCCAGTATCCCGACCATGCCCTGGCGGCCGATGCCCAGTACAAGATGGCCCAGTGTTACGAGAAATCGGGGCAGTTTGACCAGGCGCTGGAGGCCTATGTCACGCTGGCGGCCACGTATCCCAAGAGCCCGTTGATCGCGAAGGTGATGGTCAACATCAGCAAGCACTTCTACCAGGACCAGAACTACCTGGTAGCGGCACAGGTCAGCGAAAAGTTCCTGGAGAAATTCGAAGGGCACGAATACGCGCCGCAGATGGCGTTCCTGGTGGGCCAAGCCTACTACAAGAACGAGCAGTACCGGGAATCGGCCGCTGCCTTCGACCGCTTCGTGCGCGACTTCCCCGATGAAATGACACTGGCTCCCGAAGCGATGTTCTGGGCCGGCGAAGCGTTGCGGCACGTGAACGATAACCGCGAAGCCTTCCGGCGTTACAATATGTGCCACTGGAAGTATCCTTCGAGCGAGCCAGCCAAGTACGCCCGCGGTCGCCTGGCCTTGCCGGAAATGATCCAGCAGTTCGAGGCGGAAGCCCGGGCCCTGGATAACCCCTAGTCGTTGTTCCGGCGGTTCGCACGGTTAGGAGTCAGACCAGGCTGCGTGAAATCGCCACCCACAACATGGCTTGGAGGGTCGCGCCGCGAGCGCAGACTGGTCTGGCGGCAATCTTCCGGAGCGCCACAAACCGCATTGTCCCGGGGGCATACGGCAAGACTCCGCCGGGGGCGGCCAACAGGCTACTTTTTTGGCGGAAGAAGATCCCTCGAATGCCGCGCATGCCTCCCGCGTTTCCATCCACCTGCCGCACGGATTGGCTGCCAGGCTACGGGTTCGACGACGATTGATCCGATGACCACTGATTCGATGATGCCGCCCCTTGGGAGCTTTTTTGGGGGGCGGAGTCATCATCCCCCCGCGAATATCAGGCGAGACCATGTTTTTCTTGTTTGCCCAGGCCACTGCCGACCCGGCCGCTGCCGAGGCGGCCAATACTCCAGCGGCCGATGCTGCCAGCGCCGCCCCTGTCGCTGAAACGGCCGCCAGTGCCACGCAGGCTGCCGCAGAGACGGTGGGTGCCGCGGCCGATGCCGCTTCGGCTGGCTCCTTCGATTTCTTCAGCGAACTGGCGGCCTCGCCCCCGCTTTCGTGGCTGATCGATGGCGGCATTTTCATGTGGCCGCTGCTCATCATGGGCATCATTGTGCTGGGGGTGGTCATCGAGCGCTATCGCAGCCTGAAGATGCTCGCCAGCGATTCCGGCCGCCTGCGCGACGAAGTCCTCGACCTGCTCCAGCAAGACCGCGTGGAAGAAGCCTTGCGGCGCTGCGACAGCGAGCAGGGCCCCGTGCCTGCCATCCTTGCCGCGGGGCTTCGCAAGTATCTCGTGCTCCGCAAGCTGAATTACGATCCGGCTGCCATTGAGGAACAAGTGGTCAAGGCCATGGACGATTACAGCGTCCATATCGTCGCGGCCTTGGAACGGCACCTGCCCGTGCTGGGCACCCTGTCCAGCGTGGCGCCCATGGTCGGCTTCTTGGGCACGGTGCAAGGCATGATCGTATCGTTCGGCTCCATCGTGGAAAGGTTCGGCGAAGAGCCGATCGTGATCGCGGCAGCCGGTGGTATCATGGTCGCCCTGTACACCACGTGCTTTGGGCTGGTCGTCGGCATCCCGGCGTACATGGCGTACAACTACTTCTCGGGCGTGATTAACAACTTCGTGCTGGAAGTGGAAGAAGCCGGTACGGAACTGATCGAAACGGTCACGCTCGAGCTGGCCATGGAAGGAGGGGCCCGCGACGGCCACTCTCCCGATCGTTTTGCTGCCGATGGGCAGCCGGTCGCGGATTCGCCATCGCAGCGGGAGTCGGTATCGTGAAGATTCGCCGCCGCAGCAAACTGCTGGTGGAACCGCCCACGCATGCCACCGGCGATATTGCCTTCAACCTGATCGTGTTCTTTCTGGTCTGCGCTTCCGTGCAGCCCGAGGGCGGGCGCAAACAGGAGATTCCCAGAGCGGATCCCAAGGAAGAGCAGAGCCAGCAGAGCGAGAACATTGAAGTCTCGCTCACCCGCAATACGGTGGCCATCAACGGCACGCTGGTGCGGTTGGAAACATTTCCGCAACAACTCAAATCGCTGCTGCAGGGCAAGCGGAATGCGTCCGAGCGGATCGTGGTGGTCAAGAGTAAGCCCGATACGCCGTATGAATTCTGGATCGAAGTCACGGGCCAGATCGAGAAACTAGGCGGGTACGTCACCCTGCTGCTGGAAGAAGAACGCACCGTTACCTTGCAATGACCGCGTACGGGAGGCCGCCGGCGCGCAGCACCCGCGGCAGCCAATCGGGACCATGAAACTCAAACGACGCTCCATATCGGTAGAGGTTCCGGCGATGGCCATGGGCGACATCGCCTTTAACCTGCTGATTTTTTTCTTCATCCTGGCCCGGGCCCAGGACGACAGCCACCACCAATGGAAGCCGGCCATCTCCGACCAGACCGACACGGCCAACCACGTTCGGGCCGTGGTGCTGGTCGATGTCGACAACAAGCTGTACCTGGATAACCAGGAAATCAGTATCTCCCAGCTTGGGGGCAAGCTGGAGCGGTTGTTGGAAGCCTACCCTGCCGGCCAGCGGACAGTGCTGCTGAAGATCAACAAAGAAGCACCGGCCAGCCGGTTTGAACCGATCCTGGCGGCGGTCAGCGAGGTCGGCGGCGAACTGCTGCACGTGCTGGAGAAGAAACAGGAATGACGCCCCCCTGGTTCGCCGCGGCGGCGGGGCGATCGGCTTCAAAGTGCCCGGCGGCATGGCGGCAGGCGATCCACAGATTGTTGGGACATTGAACAACGATTGCGGTTTACCGCGTGAGGAATTGGACATGGCCAAGATCGATAATCACCGCGGCGAAGACCCCCGGGGCTTGCGGCGCGACATGCGGCAAGTTCGCACCCACGGTAGCGCTACCATGCAGGAACTGCGCGAGTTCCTCGCCAACATGAAAGGCAAACGGCCCCAGGAAGTGCTGGGAATGATCGCCCAAAGCAGCCTGATCCAGGGCATGTTCTGGTCGACCGTGATCGTGGGCGTGCTGCTGGTGGGATGCACGTTCGCAAGCTGGGGATATAAGAAATCCCGCGGCGATTTTGAACCGGTGGCCAAGCAGCAGGCCGAGCAGCCAGACGACGGCGCTGCCCAGGAAGCTGCACCTGCCGGCAATGATGCGGCCCAACCTCCCGAGGGCAATTCGGCAGCTCCATCCGGCACCGCGGCCAGCGGCGCCGCGGCAGGCAGCGCCTCGCCCGCGGCTCCGGCAGATCCGGCTGCCGCGGTGGCCGATCCGCTGGGGATTGGCGAAACGCGGCTGGCTGATCCCAAGGTCAACCCGCTGGAAAACCGCAGTGACGACATCCTGAGCGAACTGAACAAGTAGCAGGCGGTGTACGATTCCTCCCGGTGCTCTGATGGATTCCCGCGCAGCGAATGTCCACTCCATTTCAAGTCAATCGGCAGAAACGCCACCGGAGTCTGCCGAGTAAATGGCTGCCTGATAGCATAACAGCGTTTGATGACCGGACATTGGCAACGCCTCGTTCAATAGAGCCATTAACTTTCTCATGATGCGCAAGTTGCCCCACATTTGGTCGCCGCTCACGGTTGCCACCGCGGCCGTGGCCATCCTCTGGCTGGCAGTGACGGCCGACTGGCTCTGGTTCCGCCAGTTAAGCGACACCTCGGCGGAGGTGGTGCAGTACGGCGCGTTTGCCCTGGTTGGAATCGCAACCGTGGCCTGGATCGTGATCGGCTTTCGCCACCGCGGCCTGGCGCGATACGGCATCTGGAGTGTTGCCTTTCTGCCGCTGTGGCAGGTGCTGGTTTACCTGGCCGACGGGCTGGGGGCGGCCTCCGTCCGGGTGTGGCTGGCCCAGGCAGGCCTGGTGACCCTGTTCACCATCGGCCTGTTGTGGATGGTCTGGGGGATGGAAAACGCTGCCCGCTACTACCAGCGCCGGCGGAATCAGCATCCGATGGATGGGGGGGCTCCCACCGACGCTGCGCTATCGACTGCGCCACCGGCGGCCGCGCGATCGGCGGCTGTCTATCGGTCCACTACGACAACCTCGCGGCCCTTGCTGGCTGCCGCGTCTGCACACGGCGGGGCAATATCCACCGCGGCGCCCGGGCGTATCTGGAATCCTCTCGACCTGGACGCCTGGTATTACGGCGAGCAAAGCGGGCGGTTACGGCAATCGACCGCAGGGCTATGTACCTACACGCTGCTGTTTTGCCTGGTGGTGTTCTTGTTCTCGCAGATCGGCGGCTGCCAGGAAATTTATGAGATGCCTGCCGGCGGCGGCGAGCAGCAGCAACTTGCCCAACAGGTGCAGGTTCAGAAGGTGATTCGCCGCAAGTACGTGATCAATCCGGCGAGCGTGGTGGTGTTCAACCCACCGCCCATCGACGACGTCAAGCTGCAGCTTGAAGAACTGACCAAGCACGCCTACAAGGTGGGTTATGGCCAGGGCGACGGGGCCGGC
>CAZEEG010000079.1:0-27823 GCA_964511065.1 uncultured Pirellulales bacterium
GTGGTGGAGTACGGCCTCTCAACGGCCAGGGTCAGGAACATCTGGCCGCTGAGCGCCTTGACCGACTTGGAGGCTTTAGAGATCACCGGCTTCAGGGGAGACACCCAAGTGGGTTGGGTCATCGATCTGGAGCCTTTAGCCGGACTTCCGCTGCAATCGCTGAATTGCTCCCACAACAGAGAGTTGCGCGATCTTACTCCGCTGAAAGGCATGCAGCTTACGACACTTTCAATACTCGGTACGAGTGTCACGGACTTGTCGCCGCTGGCCGGCATGCCGCTGACGAGGCTGGAATGCGGCTATACCAACATTACCGATCTTCGGCCATTGCAAGGGATGCCGCTTTCGGAATTGGTTTGCATGCATACGCCCATTTCCGATCTTTCGCCCCTAGGCGGCATGGAGCTCCGCCATTTGAACATTGCCGGTTGCCGCAAGATCACGGACTTCTCCCAACTGACGGACCTGTCGGTGAGCATTTTGGCCATCAGCAATACGGCCATTGCCGATCTCTCGCCCCTGCGGAAAATGCCCTTAACCCGACTGTTTTGCGATGATACGCCGGTTGCCGATCTTTCTCCGCTGAAAGACATCCCACTGCATACGCTGAGCATCACGGGCACCGCCGTTACGGATCTTTCGCCCATTAAGGATATTCCGCTGACGCAGTTGAATTTCGATATCGTGCCGGAACGCGATGTTGAACTACTGCGTGCGATGAAACCGCTGTCGGTCATCAACATGAGGCCCGCGAAGGAATTCTGGCAATCCATCGAGCCCGCAAGGCCCCGATGATGCCCTAAGCGGCATCTCGGGCCAGCTTGAGGGGGGCTGTGAACAGCCGCGTTTTCCCCACGAGGCAGCGGCCCTGGCGTGATGCACCCCTGGGGGAACCACTCCCAGGAGGGGGCGCATAAGAAAACCCCCAATTCGTTTCAGAATCAGGGGTTGCGCCAGTAGCGGAGGAGGGATTCGAACCCCCGACACGCGGATTATGATTCCGCTGCTCTAACCGACTGAGCTACTCCGCCAATTGAAAAAGAAGTCTACTCATGGCCCCGGAGGCCGTCAACCCGGGGGCCATCGACTCACTGCCCCCGACTCTGGGAAAGGCTGCTTGAAGGGGTGGCAAGCCACCGCAGTATCATACGCAGCCAGGTCAACCGCGGACACACCCCGCTTGTTGCGGCCCCCCCTCCGTCCGGGCAGTCCCAACCAACCAAAGCACGGATCCATTTCTTGGACGGCGGGGCGTAGAATGTCGCGGCGGAAGCTGCTGGAGCTCCTTGCGGTAATCGCGGCAACTGCGGCGCTTGTCCCGTGTGTTCGGGAAGAGCGGTGTGGTTCGGGAAGAGTGGCGTGATGGCCTGCCCCGCAGTTTCTCGCACTGGCGCCCGGCTGGCGGGATTTTTGCATCGTTCTTGGGGCCGTGGCCTCGCTCGTTACGCTGCTGGGATTCATTCTCGGCATTGCTCAACTCGTCCACGCGGCGAAGGCCGTGGAACAGGCAGCCTCGGTGACGGTAGCCGCGGGCGAGGCGGCGCGTGCAGCGGAAGCGGTCATGAAAGCCCAATTCCGCAGATATTTGTTGATGCAACTGTCAGAAAAGGAACGGGGTGTATCGTTGCATCCCTGGCGATCTGCTTTTGAGCTATTGGCCAGCTCGTACGAGGAAGCAAAACGGGTGGTGAACGGCGGATGGGACAAAGCGCTGCTATGCGAGCTTTATCAGATGCTTCCATCGGATCAGCCGATCGGCGAAAACTAATCGCGCCCCCTACCCTGGCATGTGTGGTGCCACCAGTGGCGTGCCGTACACGGGGTGGCGCGCAATCGTGACCGCCACGCCGTAAGCCGTTTCGATGTTGGCGGCCGTCAGCACGGCGTCGGGCCGCCCCACGGCCAAGAGCCGCCGCTGGCAGATCAACGCCAGGCGGTCGGCAAACAACGCAGCCTGGTTCAAGTCGTGCAGCGTGACCACCACGGCCAGCCCCTCCTCGTGCGCGAGCTGCCGCACCAGATGCAGCATCTCCACCTGGTATTTCAGGTCCAGGCCGGTTGTGGGCTCGTCCAGCAGCAGCACTTCGGCGGCTTGCGCCAGCGCCCGGGCGAGGATCATCCGCCGCCATTCTCCGCCCGACAGCTCCGTGATGGCCCGGTCGCGCACGTGGTCGAGGCCGGCCTTGGTCAGCGCGGCCGCCACGGCCGATTCGTCTTCCGGGGTAAAAGGCACAAACCATCCGCGGTGCGGGGAGCGTCCCAATCGAACCGCCTGAACCACGGAAAGCGGCCAATCGCGGCGCTCATTCTGAGGGGCCAGGGCAATGTGGCGCGCCGCCGCCGCGGCCGTGTAGGACCACAGGTCGCTCCCGGCAAAGCACACCTTACCCCCGCGTGGCTTGAGAAGCCGGCCCAGCACGCGCAGCAGCGTGGTCTTGCCTGAGCCGTTGGGGCCCGCCAGCACCACCAGTTCGCCCGGCTGCACGCTGAGCGAGAAGTCGCTCAACACTTCGCCCAGCGCGTATCCACAGTGGATGGATTCAACCTGGATAGCGGCTGCGCTCATGTTCGGGCGGCGTACAGTTCGGCGTACTCGAGAACCCAAAGATCAATCATTTCGATGTACTGCTGGATATCCACCTGGTCGAGCCGCTCGAAGTGGTTGCGGTTAAACACTTCCTTGTTGCCGATCGTGCCCTTGGCGGCCAGGTCGAGGACATGGTACTTGGAGAACGGCCGAATGGTCATTTCCAGCCGGCTGTAATCGTTCTCGCGGCGGCCGCCGACCATCCGCAAATCGTCACGATAACAGGCGGCTCCCCAGCCCCGCTCGCCAAAGATGGTCTCGAAGCGGAAGCCCGGAAAGTGATTGGCCAAACGTTGCACGCACTGCTCGATATACTCCGACAGTTGCAACCGGTAGTTGGTGTGCAGCTTCTGGCATTCTTCTTCGCTAAGCTGCTTGGCCTGCTCCTCGCGGAGCTTTTCGTCCGCCCGCGATTTTCCTCGTGCAATCGCTCGTTGGAGCCGTTGTTCAAAATCCATGTTTCGTTGCCGGGTTGGAGTCTGTAGTAGTGCCGGGAAGACCGTGCCGTGGCAGGGCTCGCCTGCGGTCATTGTAACGATCAGCACGATAAGCTGAATGCCGGAAGGGGCACGAAGCTACGGCGCCTGCGGGCCAGCCGCCACCATGGCCAGAGGTCACAGTGGCGCTCCCTCCAGCGGCTGCAACCGATCCACAGGCACAGCCGTTTGGCCGATTGCCAAACGCGCTTCAGACACGGGCGATGCGATGGCGGGAGGCACTCCCCGCGGCCGCCCCCGCTCAATCGCTGCATAGTTCTCGCCAGGTCCGCATGGCCGCCTGATCGGTGAGCGAGGCAATCCAATCGACCGCTGCCCGCTGGAGCCCTACGTTGGCCGCCCGCTGGCGATAGAAGCCGGGCAGCGCTTCAGGATCGCGGCAGCAAGTCTCGAACATGGCCTGAAGTTGGGCGGTTGCCTGGCGACGCATCCGCAATACGTCTTCGTGGCGATACACGCGGGCGTAAAGGAACTGCTCGAGTTGCCGCTTCTGCTCGGCGATCCCTGGACTGGGGGCGATCAAGACCGGGTGCTGGGCGACCTCGCTGTAGTGTTGAAGTTCCGCGGCCTGCAGCGCCGCGGCCGAGTTGCTCACCAGGTCGGTCACCAGCCAGTTGACCAGTTCGTGCACCACCGCCCTTTCCAGGTGGCGCTGCTCCAGGCTGCCGAAGCGGGCTTTCACCCTGCGGGCGGCTTCCTTCCACAAGGGAATTTCCAGAAGCTCATCCAGGTTAAGTAAACCCAGTTCCAGGGCGTCGTCCACGTCGTGCGTGTCGTAAGCGATGCTGTCGGCCGCATCCACCACTTGGGCTTCCAGCGTGCCGGGATTGCCGCGGTCCTTCGTCACGCGGTGCCGCTGACCGTCGAGCACTTCATAAGTGACGTTCAGCCCTGGAAACTCCGGGTAGCGCTGTTCCAGTTCGGTCAGCAGTGTGAGTCCATGCTGATTGTGATTGAACCCGCCCAGGCTCACCAGGCAGGCGTGCAGAGTTTCCTCGCCGGCATGGCCAAAGGGTGGATGCCCCAGGTCGTGGGCCAGGGCCAGCGCCTCGGTGAGATCCTCATTGAGCCGCAGCGCCCGGGCGAGCGTGCGGGCAATGGAGGCCACCTCCTGTGTGTGGGTAAGCCGCGTACGGTGGTAATCGCCCAAGTCGCCCATGAACACCTGGGTTTTCCCGCTCAACCGGCGGTAGGCGCTGCAATGAACGATACGGTCGCGGTCACGCTGGAAGGGGCCGCGGTAGGGATGGGCCGGTTCTGGATAGACACGGCCGCGCGAATCGGCGCTGTGAACGGCGTAGGGCGCAAGGATAAGCGATTCTCGCTCGTCCACGCTGAGATTGCCGAGATTGTGCAGCAGCGTATCCGCCATTCCAACCCAATACGTTGATCCGAGGTCCTTACGGTGGATTCTATGCGGTGCGTCAACGGGAGGGTCACGTCGAGAGGCGCGAACTCACCGCCAGTAGCTCCCGGCACCCCAGGTGGGCCCCTCGGTTGTTATTCGTTCGGTTTATCTACTGTTAAGTCTAGACTCCTGTTACGTTTCTCCAAGATTGGTTTCGAAGAAGCGAATGCTAGCACTGCTGGCAACCGTCGCCGAACCCATCGCGATTCACCCACGCTGCGCCGCCACCATCGCGACAGGTTATCTGCCATTCCAACCGCGAGATTCCTCCCCACTGCCATGCCGCTACCTGATCCGTCCCATCCGCCGCATAGCGAGTCCACCATGCCACAGCCCGCCCGATTGGAGCCCGCCGATGCAGGTACCGCCGGGCATCTCAAGCGGCAGGTGGGCGTGGTGGGCGCCGTGTTCCTGGGGTTGGGGGCGATGGTGGGAACGGGCATCTTCGTCAGCACCAGCATCGCCGCGGCGGCGACGGGCCCGGCGGTGCTGCTGGCCATTGTCGTGGCGGCCGCCCTGGCAATCTGCAATGGACTCAGCAGCGCACAACTGGCGGCCGCATTTCCGGTTTCAGGCGGAACCTACGAATACGGCTACCGCTGCCTGACGCCCGCCCTGGGGTTCACCGCGGGTTGGATGTTTTTGTGCGCCAAGACGGCATCGGCCGCAACCGCCGCGTTGGGCATTGCCGCCGCCATGTTGCAAGCCGCGGGGATCGATCAACAGCGGTGGCTGGTGCCTGCGGCCTGGATCGCCGCGGCCGCCATCACGCTGCTGGTGCTACTGGGAATGCGGCGGAGCAACCAGGCCAATATTCTGATTGTGAGCATAACGCTGGCCTCGCTGGCCAGTTTTGTCGTTGCCGGTTGGACCACCGCTGCCGCCGGGGCCGAGGAGCATCTGCGCCCGTTTTTCGCAGGCAGCACACCTGGTGACCGATGGTCGGGTTTTGCCCAAGCTTGCGCTCTGATGTTTGTCGCTTACACCGGCTATGGCCGCGTGGCCACCTTAGGCGAAGAGATCGTAGAACCGCAGAAGAACATCCCCCGGGCCGTGATCGCCACGCTGGCCGTGACGATGGTGCTTTACCTGGCGGTCACGTCCATTGCCGTCCTGGCCGCTGGTGCCCAGCGGTTCGCAGCCATGGGCACCCGGGAGGCCGCTCCGTTGCAGCAGATCGCCCAGGAGTTCCCTTGGAGCGGGGCCGGTTATGCCATCGCCGTGGGAGCCGTGACCGCCATGGCGGGCGTCCTGCTGAACCTGGTGTTGGGCTTATCGCGTATTGTCTTGGCGATGGGCCGCCGCCGCGACCTGCCGGCCGTCTTTGCGTCCGTCAATCGTCGCGGCGATACTCCGGTGCCGGCGGTGCTGCTGGTGGGCCTGGCCATCGCCGCAGTGGCAACGCTGGGGGACGTCAAGACCGCCTGGTCGTTCAGCGCGTTTACGGTGCTGTTGTACTACGCGCTGACAAACCTGGCCGCCATCCGCTTGCCGGCCGAAGGACGGCGGTATCCCCGCTGGATTCCCTGGGTGGGGCTGGTCGGGTGCCTGGGACTGGCGTTTTGGGTCGATACGGTCGTCTGGATGGCCGGCCTGGCATTGGTGGCCGCTGGGCTGCTGTGGCATACGGCCATGCAAGCCATCGCCGGCAGCAATTCCGCACGTTAGCCCCCCAGGGGTGCCGCGGGCCTGCTGGTCGAGGCCAAACGATTCCGCCGGGGCGCCCAATGGCACTAAATGCATGGTACTGCGCGGCAAAGCCAGGCAGGTTGTTCGCCTTTAGGCAAAGTACCGGACGGCATTTTGAAAGACCGCCAAGCCGTCGCCCACCTTGGGCAGTTCGCCTGCGGCTTTGAGCCGCGTCCAGTGGGGATGCTGCGTCGGATCGATATACCGCTCAGGGTGCGGCATCATCCCAAAGACACGGCCGCTGGCGTCGCAGACGCCGGCCACGTTGCCCATCGCCCCGTTGGGGTTATGGGGGGCCGGCAGGATCGCGTGGCGGTCGGTACGGCCCCCTGCCGCGTACCGCAGCGGGAGTTGGCCCGCCTGGTCCAGCGCGTCGAGCGTTTCCTGGTCGCGGGCGACAAAACGCCCTTCCGCATGGGCGACAGGCAGGTACAGCGAGTCCAGGCCTTGCAGGAACACGCAATTCGGGCTCGTCACCTTCAGTTCGACCCACAGATCCTGGTACTTGCCCGAACGGTTCCAGGTGAGCGTGGCCCGAGGTTCGCCTTCGCTGGTGTCGGCGATCAGCAGGCCGGATTTGAGCAGCACCTGGAACCCGTTGCAGACCCCCAGCACGAGCTTTTCGGCATCGACAAACTGACCGATCCAGTCGCGCAGGTGGTATCGAATCTGGTTGCCCAGGATGCGGCCGGCGGCGATATCGTCGCCGTAGCTGAACCCGCCAGGGATGCACAGAATCTGGAACTCGGCCAGGCGGTCGGGCGTTTCCAGCAGTTCGTTGATGTGCATCCGCTGGGCGGCGGCACCGGCAACTTCAAAGGCGTAGGCCGTTTCTTCGTCGCAATTGGTGCCAGGCGATCGCAGGACCAGCACGCGCGGTTGGGGCATCGGTTTGGGCTTACTCGGTTGGCGGGAGACAATCTGGGCACAGCAGCGCTGCCTGCACAAGCGAGGCGGTGTGCTTGGCCGGCCGCTTCCTTCAAAGGCAAACGACGGATGCCAGGATTATAGCCGGACCGGCCCACTTCGGGGAGCGGTCTGCCTTCGGGTGGGGCGGAACGAGCCGCTGGATCAGAGCTTCTGCTGTGACTCTTCTACTGTGGCCCTGCTGCTACCGGCTTGCCGTTGATGGCGCCGAGGGTCGCCATCTCCTGCAGGATCACCCGGTCGCGAATGACCAGTTGTTCTCGGCAGGTGAGTTCTTCCAGCGGCAGCCCTTTCAGGGTTGAGAGGTCCACGGCCATTGAACCGCCTTGGATCGTCAGCCGCTTGAGATTCGGCAGTGCCATCAGCGGCCGGATGTCGGCCGCCGCATCGGGCATTGTGACCGTCAGGGCGACCACTTGTTCGCCCTCGATGCCTGGTTCGAAGCCGATTTGCGCCGTCTTGTTCAGTTCGCGGAGCTTAGCCGCCACGGCGTCGGCCCGAGCCTTGCCCGAGAGTTCGGCCACCGAATCCACAAACGCCGCGGCGGCAGCCCTGGCCGCTTCCAACTGTTTCCAGTAGTCCTCTGGTTTTTGGTGGTTGATCTGGGTCAGCCTGACCAGGGACCGCAGCGCGGTCTCGTCGGGTTCATGAAATATCCGCAGCGCAAGGTCCACTTTTTGGAGAGCCTGAAACTGCTTGAGTGGCGCAAGTTCCGCCACCGGGGTTCCCAAAATCCCCAGGTAGGTCAGCGGCGCCCCGGCCAGCGGCGTGAGATCGGAGACGTTTGAATAGTCGAGCCTGACCGACTTGAGCGGCAGACCTGTTAGCGGTGAGAGATCGCTGACTGCCGTGTGACTGCAAGAGAAGTTCGATAGCCGCGTAGTCGCCAACGGCGTGAGGTCCACGACCTTGGTCTTGTGACAATCGAGAAGCACCAGCGGCGTGCCCGCCAGGGGGCTGAGATCCGAAATTTCGGTTTCTGAGATAGAAAGCTGCTCAATGGGCATCTTGGCCACCGGCGACAGGTCGGTGACTCGGGTATTGATGATGACCAGATGCTTGATAGGGCACGCCGCCAGGGGGGAAAGGTCGCCGACGTGGCCGCCTTCGCAATACAGGTTCTCCAGTGGCATGCCGGCCAGCGCAGAAAGGTCCGTGACGGGGGTGTAGTGAATGGACAGGTCAACCAGAGGCATCCCTTGCAGCGGCGACAGATCGCGCACACCGGTTGTGCCAAGCGAGAGTTTCTTGAGCCGCATGCCCGCCAGCGGCGACAAGTCTCGCACTGCCGTTGCGTTCATCGACAGCATTTCCAGCGGCATCCCAGCCAAGGGGGTCAAGTCCGAAACACTCGTTTCGCTGAGATCAAGCAGCTTAAGCTGCATGCCAGCCAGTGGCGATAAATCGCGGAGTTTCCCCCGGTTATTGTAGCTGCCCTTGCAGCGCAGGGACTTCAGCCCCGGGAGGGCGCGCAGCGGCCAGAGTTGGGACACGTCGAGCGAGGAGAAATTGAACTCCGTTACGGCATCGCCCTCGATCTTCTGGGTGAATTTCCCGTCAAACCCTGGGTTCACCTCGGCCAACTTGGCCGCCACAGCTTGAGCCTGCTCGGCCACCGGCAACCGGGCCACGTGGTCGCGGAAGGCCGCCTCGGGGTCTGACGTATCCTCAGGCGGCCCCGTCGCAGCCACCGTGTTTGGCTTCAGGCTGACCTTTAGCAGTGTGCGCTCGCCGCGCCGCACGGTGACTTCTCGTTGGCTCAGGACGAACTGGTCGCTGCCGTCGGCAAGTTGCACCTGGTAAGTGCCTTCGGCAACGTCGATCGTCCAACCGGCGACCGCATCGACCACGGCCACCTGGCCCTGCCCGCTGACGCGCACCTGAAGGTTTCTCAACTGGGCGGCGGGCACATTGTCGCTGACTTCCACGACGACTTCCCCCTGCGGCGTGCGCAGGATCAGCCAAATGGCGGCGAACACGGCAACCAGGCCTGCGCCCCCGCATGCCATGAGGATCGGCCACGTTCGGCGCCGCTGGCCTGCCGCCCGGAACTGCCGCGCCGGAGAGGGCGCCGCGCCGGTAGGCTGCAACGCGGCCAGGATCGAGTGGCCGGATGCCGGCAACGACGCCTCCGAGAACTGCCTGGCAACAATCTCCAGGTCGGCCACCACTTCCTCCATCGTCTGGTAGCGGTCCTCCGGCCGCTTGGCGACCATCCGCTGGAGCACTGCTTCCAGTTCCTCGGGTGCCGAGATCCCCTTGTCGGCCAGCGTGGGAAACGGCCGCTCCTGGTGGGCCAGAACTTTCTCGATGAACGTGACCCCCGCGAACGGAACCTCGCCCGTCAGCAGCCGAAACAGCGTACACCCCAAGGAGTAAATGTCGCTGCGGGCGTCGGCATCGCGGGTATTGCGAGCCTGCTCGGGCGACATATAGTCGGCCGTGCCGATGGCCATGCCGGTTTGGGTGAGGCCGTCGTCGGCGCCATCGCCGGTGACCCGTGCCAAACCCATGTCGAGGATTTTCACGGTCCCCTTCTGATCCAGCAGCATGTTGGCCGGTTTGATATCGCGGTGGACGATGCCTTCGGCATGGGCGTACGCCAGCGCCTTGGCGGCCTGCAGGATGATGTCCACGGCCTGCTCAGGCGGCAGCGGCCCTTGATCGCGGACCATCTGGGCCAGGTCTTGGCCCGCCACATATTCCATGGCCAGGTAGTGCCGGCCGCGCTGGGTTCCGGCATCGTAGGCAGTAACGATGTTGGGATGATGGAGCCGAGCGGCGGCTCTCACTTCGCGCTGGAAACGCTGCACGGCTTCGGACGACGTGGTCGATGCCGCCGGCAGCAGTTTCAACGCCGCCATGCGATCCATCCGGCGATGGCGGGCGAGGAAGACCTGCCCCATCCCTCCCTTGCCGATCCGGTCCAGCACCACGTATTCTCCCCAGACCAGGTTCACGCCGCGCCCCTGGAGCAGTACGGCCGCCTGGAATCGGGTTAGAACGTCGCGCTTGATGAGGGCCCGGGCAATATCTTCAGCTGGACCGTCTCGCAGTTCCTTGGAGAGCGAAGCGACCTGGTTGTCGTACTCATCGGGCAGCAACAACGTGCTTTCGCGCAGCGCAGCCAGGAACGTGGCCGCCGTGGCCGATGTTGCCGCGACATACGCCTGGGTGATGCCCGACTCCTCCGGCAGCGACCCGTGCGAGCGTTCGGCAGGTGGCCCGGGGGCGTGGCTGGTATGGTCGGTGCCTGCATCGCTTTGCGAGATGCCCTTCTCTGCGCGGTCTTCTGTTCCCGTATCCTGGGACCGGCTGGTTTCGGCAGCCAAGATGTGGCCCAACCTGGCCAGCAGCGCTTGGCACGATGCCGAGGTATTGCCGCCGGCGGCGCCCCGCCGCAGGGCCTCCACCACGGTGTCGTGGGATTCAATCTGCCGGAGCGTTTCCAGGCAGGCCGGACATTCGGCGGCGTGATCGGCCACGCTTTCCAACTCTTCTTCGGGCAGTTCCCCGTGAACTAGCCGTTCGAGAATCTCAGCAGACGGACAGGCGATCAACATTGCGGGCTCTCCTTCAAGGAAGCCACGGATCGGCGGGGCCAAAGATCAAACGCACGTCGGACGCGCCTTGGCCGGCAACCCGGCCGCGTGCGGGAAGCGGGGAGCGCGCCATGCCCCCCATGCCAGATAACGCGGCCCTCGGACAGGCAGCACACGTTGACGCCGCCTGCACGATCCGCAAGTAACGACCTGGCATGGGCTTATAAATTTTCCTGAAAAACCTGCCGCACGCCCGCAGCAGCCGTTTTTGGGTGTTCCTTCAAGCAGCAGGTTAAACCTCTTTTGGAGCCAGAATCCCACTTGGCTTGCCCTGGGGCCACGAGGCGGCGTTCACTCCAGCAGCAGGTTAAACTCCTTTTGGAGCCGCTGCCGGACGCGCGATTTGGCTTTCAGGACGGCGGCGGGGGTCATGCCCAGTGCAGAAGCAGCCTCGGCCGTTGTCTGCTGTTGGACGACCGTCAGCCAAAAGGCCTGCCAGGTGTGCTCCGCAAATTCGCTCTTGAGCAGCGTTACGGCGCGGACATAAACCTGCGACACGGCTTGCCGTTCGTCTTCGTCCTCACTCTCCATCCAGTTTTCGGTCTGCTGCAACAACCGCTCTTGGTGTTGCGATCCGCCTTGAGCCATGGGCTGCCGAGCCTGTTTGCGAAAGTGGTCGCGGACCTTGTTGGCCGCGATGGTTCGCAACCATGCGCGAAACCGGTCGCCGGGCCGGTCGCGGCGGAAGTTGTGAATGCCGGTGGCCACGGCCCGGAAAACATCTTGAACGATGTCGTCGATATCCGCTGGCTGAACCTGCGCCCGCCGCACCCAGTGTTGAACCAGCGGGCCGTACAAGGCGACAAACCGCTGCCAGGCCTCGGCATCCCAGGCTCGCACCCGATCAATGAGTGTGCGCGACGTAGAATCTGGCATATCGGCCGAAGCGAGATCAGAAGCCGGCATGGTGGCCCCCTGCCTACCCCCCAAAGGCACCATCTCATTCTAGCAGCCGTGGCGCCCGTACGCGCTACGGGAATTGAACTGGGCTAAACCGGCGTGCCGCACGGCCCGATGCGGAACGGGGGCGGCGCCATCGGCCCGGCGTGCTAGCGTGGCAAGCATTCGCTCGGCAGCCCAAACTAGGCGTGCGCGACGCTGGACCATACATTGGTAGAAGGCCAGACTTGGCCCCGCTGCACGAGACGCCCTGCTGAGTTCGACCAGATTTCACATGCGAGGGTCAGCATGCAACCATCCCCAGGAATGCCGCCGTTCGCTCCCGCCCGCTGGCTGGTCGTTTGGGCGGCGTTGATCGGCAGTGCGGCATCAGTACAGGTTGGAGCATGGGCGCTCACACCCGCCCGGGCAGCCGAAATGCCCGATTCGCGGGACGGCGATGCCGCGTTAACCGATGTGCCTGGTGACCACGTTTCCCTGGCCGAGGCGCGCCGCCTGGTGCAGCAGTTCGGCGATCCCAACCTGCAGCGGCGCGATGCGGCCAGCCGACGACTGGTTCAGATGGGCACCGCTGCCGTGCAGGCCACGACCGAAGGGCTGCGGCACGCCGATGCCGAGGTTCGCCAGCGATGCCGCAAGATTCTGGAGAACGTGTCGCGCCGCGTTCACCAACGGCAATTGGCGGAGTTCATCGAGCATCCCGAGCGCAACGTGCGCTTGCCAGGCTGGGAGCGGTTTCGCGCGGTGGTGGGCGACGACGCCACGGCTCGGGGTCTGTTTGTCGATATCCAAAAAGCCGAGCCTGCCTTATTGCGGCTTTCCGAGCAACAGGACCGCCGGCGGCTCGATGAGCGGTTGATCGAACGTTGCCGCTCGTTGTACCAGGAATCGACCCAGACCTTTGGGCGGGGGCAACTGATTTCGGTCGATTCCGTGGCGGCCCTCTTGTTCATAACGAGCGACAAGGAGACCCGTCCCAGTACCGAAGCCATTGCCTTGCTGCAAATGTTTCTCTTCCAACAGGGCGCTCGCGAGGCGATTGCCAACGGTCCCCGCAAGGATGCGCTGAAAGAACTGGTTTCCTATTGGCTGGAGAGCACCGCGGACCGCGCCGATCCTCGTTCGCACGTGCAATTGGCGATGATGCACGATATCCCGGCTGGTTCCAAGCCAGCCTGGCGACTGTTGGAGCAGGCCAATGCACCGCCCGATCATATGTTGATCGCCCTCCTGGCCATTGGCCGGTTTGGAACGGCCGCCGAGATCCCCAAGCTGGAGCCGTTTCTGAACAACAAGTCGATGGTGATGCAGCAGCAGCGGGGTAACCGCGTGGTGGAAACCCAGGTTCGCGATGTGGCGTTGGCCGTGCTGGTTCATCTGGCTGGCGAAAACCTGGCCGACTATCAGCTTGTCCACGTGGAGAAAGCGGCCGATACGCTGTACCAACCGGCTACGCTCTACTTTGAAAGCGATGAAGCCCGGACCGCCGCCATCGAGAAATGGCGCAAGCGCGCCGAGCAATAACGTACCGCCGTTGCCACCGGCCGCATTCGATCCTCGTTGTGTGCCCGGCAATGGTCGCATGGGCCGCTGCCTGCAGGATCGGTTCCACCCGCCGGAAACGCCCTCTGCTCCCTGCCCAACAATCACCGGCGCTACGCCTCAACGGCTTTCTCCAGCGCGGCTACCAATTCTGCTTCGCCCTGCAGGATTTCTAATCCGACGCGCACGGCCCACAGCGGAAGTCCATCCAGGGTGTCGGTGCCGATCTTCACCAAGTCCTTGTGCGTACAAACCACGGCTTCCGCCCCGGCGGCCTTCGCTTCTTGGGCCAGTGCTGCGACATCGTCGCGGCTGTAGTTGTGATGGTCGGGAAACACCCGCCATCCGCTCAAATCGTAATTCAGGTGTTCCAGCGTGCGGCGGAAGCCGTCGGGATTGCCGATGCCGCAGAACCCAAACACCGGCCGGTCAATCAGGGTATCCAGCGGCCCGGTCTGCCCGGTCGCATTGAGAAGTTCCAGAGGTCGATGGGCGGCCTCCACGTAAGCGGCCTGCGGGGCATACGGCCGCAGCCGTTCCCAAATGTGCAAGCGCTGGTCCTCGGGGCACAGATCCGCCCGGGAAAGGATGATGACCTGCGCTCGGCTCAAACCGCTGAGCGGTTCGCGAAGCATCCCCCGGGGAAACACGTGGCCATACCCGAACGGTTCCAGGGCGTCGATGAGTACGATGTCCAGGTCGCGCTGGAGACGGCGGTGCTGGAAACCGTCGTCCAGGAGGATCACCTGGGCCTCGAATTCCTCGATGGCCGTGCGCGCGGCTTCCACGCGATCGACGTTTTGAAGGTGAGGGACGTCGGGCAGTTTCTGCTCCAACTCCAGCGACTCGTCGTTGCGGGCGCCATCGGCGGCCCCGTAGCCGCGGCTAACGAGCGTGACCCTCAACCCCCGGCCGCGGAGCCACCGCGCAACCCATTCGACGGTTGGCGTCTTGCCGGTCCCGCCCAACGTAAGATTGCCCACGCAGATCACGGGCACTTCCACGCGGCAGGAAGCCGCTTGGCCGCGGTCGTATCGGCGGTTTCGCCACCGCACCGCCCAGGTGTACGGCGTCTCCACCACGCGGAGCAGGCCGCGGCAGATGGCAGCCCCCAAGCCCCGCCGGCGGCCGCTGACCAATTCGCGAAAGGTTTGGGGATTCAACACGTCGTGCGTCTTGTGGTTGGGCAGTCGTGGGTGATTCTTCCGTGCGCGCAGGCGGCGGGCGGAGCCATCAGGACGGAGGCGATGAAGAACGGTCGGTATGGCCGAGGTTCTTATCGGGCGCCACGTGGTCACGAACGCGCTGCTTCAACTCTTTGATGTCGGGGAAGCGCCCCTCGGCAGCCCTGGACCAGACGGTTTGGCCGTCAACCGCCACTTCAAACACGCCGCCGCTGCCCGGTTGGAGCGCCACTTCGCCCAATTCGTCCTGGAACGTGGTGAGCAGTTCTTGAGCCATCCAGGCCGCGCGGAGCAGCCACCGGCACTGCGTGCAGTAGCGAATGGTGACACGAGGACCACCCTCGGGCATGGCGGGATTCCTTTCAACGAGGACGGCTTCCAGAAGCGGCCCTGCCGCGGCGGGCGACAAGGACCAGACGGAAAAACGGCAACCGGGAGATCGTCAGCAGCGTTGCTGGCTGAACGTCAAAGCCGTAGGGTCGCTCCCCTGGCCGTGGCGCATGGCAGCAGGCTTGCCCTAGGAACCACCCGAATGACCCGCCGGCGATTTTGGCGGTTGGGACAGTTCCACGCGGCAGCAACCAAAGTCGAGCACGTCGCCTTTGCCGGAATTTTTGCGGCTGAAGATTTCTGGGTTGAGCGAGTAGTAGATGTATTTACCCTCGCGGCGGGTGGTGGTCAGTCCCGCCTGGCTCATCAACCGCAAGTGATGCGAAGCATTCGCAATTTCGATCTCCAGCAGTTCGGCCACATCGGACACGCTGAAAGGGCCGCTTCGCAGGCATTCGAGAATGCGCATACGCATCGGATCGCCGAGCGCTTTCATGTAAGCGGCACAACGATCAGCGTCGGATGATTGGGACATCGGCCTTTTCCCAGCAAGCGGTACTCGTCACCATGCAACGGATATGATACCAGACTGCTTCGATTATGCGCAGGTGGTTCGGCACCCCCACCGCTGGTACTTCAGCGGTGCAAGCACGTTCGGGGGGATCGCCGGCGCTCCACAAACCTTCCAGATTACCCAGCATCATTCGTGACCCTTTCAGGACCCCCACCAGCGACGGCCCCGACTTCTGCTCGAATCATCTCGCTGCGCGGCGTGGAGGTCCACAATCTCAAGAAGGTGGACCTCGATTTGCCGCACCGGCAATTGATCGCTTTTTGCGGCGTTAGCGGCAGCGGCAAGACCAGCCTGGCCCTCGATACACTGTATGCCGAGGGGCAACGGCGGTACATCGAGAGTTTTTCCGCGTATACGCGGCAGTTCTTGGAGACGATGCAACGCCCGCAAGCCGAGCGGATCGATGGCATTCCCCCCTCGATTGCCGTGGTGCCCAAGAACCAGGGGGCATCGCCGCGCTCGACGGTCGGCACCGCCACGGAAACCTACGACTACCTCCGGTTGCTGTTTGCCAAGATCGGCGCGGTCATCTGCCCCGACTGCGGCATCGAGGTCCGCCGCGATACCCCGGAAAGTGCAGCCCACGATCTGCTCGCACTGCCCGAAGGCACGCGCTACCTGATCGCGTTTCCGCTGCCGGCGTCGCTGGTGGGTGAGGCAGGCGTTTATCCACGCCTGAAAAAGGCGGGATTCGCCCGCATGGTCGCCGGGGGCCGCACGATCGACCTGGCCGATTTCGATCCTTCAGAGCTGGCCGCAGGCAGCCAGGTGGACGTGGTGGTGGATCGGCTATCGGCGGGCCGTGTCGATGCGGCCCGCCTCCGCGATTCGCTGGAAACGGCCTTCCGCGGCGGCGAGGAAACCTGTGCCGCCTTGATTGAAGCTGGGGCAGACGATGGCAACCCAGCAGCGCCCGATCAGCCGCCTTCAACCGCGAAGCGTGGCGCGGCCATTCAACTGGATGGCCGACCGTTTTATCGCCGGGTGTGGAGCGCGCACCTGGCATGCGGGCAATGTGGACGGGGCTTTCCTGAGCCAGAACCGCAACTATTCAGCTTCAATCATGCGGCCGGTGCTTGTCCAGCCTGCGAAGGGTTTGGCAACCGTCTGGAAATTGATCCACAGCTTGTGGTGCCCGACCAAGACAAGACGCTCCGCGAAGGGGCGATCGCGCCATGGAACGCTCCCAGCTATCGCCACGAACTGGAGGAACTGCTGGCCCTGGCACCCGACTACGATATCGCCGTCGATGTGCCGTATCGGGAACTGGACGATCGCGCAAAGCGGCTCATTCAGCACGGCGTCCCCGAGCGCAAGTTCGGCGGCCTGGATGGCTTCTTCCGCTGGCTGGAGCGGCGCAAATACAAGGTGCAGCAGCGGGCCTATCTGAATCGCTTCAAGAGCGAGCGCATCTGTCCCGAGTGCGATGGCCGACGGCTTCGGCCCGACGCCCTGGCCGTGAGGCTCGGCGCGTTAAACATTGCCGAGGTCTGCGCCCTGCGCGTTGACCGCTGCCGTGAATATTTCCGCGAGCTTGCGCTCAGCAAGGCCTCGCGGCACATTGCCCGCACGATCCTGGAGCAGGTGCAGGCGCGGCTGGGCTACCTGTGCGATGTTGGCCTGGGATACCTCACGTTGGACCGCCCGCTGCGCACGCTCTCGGGCGGCGAGGCTGGCCGCGTGGCGCTTACCGGCGCGATTGGTTCCAGTCTCGTCAACATGCTGTACGTGCTCGATGAGCCCTCGGCCGGCCTGCATGCCGAGGACACCCGCCGCCTGGTAAGCACGGTGGAAAAACTCCGCAACCGCGGCAATACCGTGATCGTGGTGGAACACGACGAAGCGTTTCTCCGCGCGGCCAATCAGCTCGTGGAACTAGGCCCCGAAGCGGGCGACCGCGGAGGCCGCGTGGTGTACCAGGGCCCGCCTGCGGAGATCGTAAACGCCTCGGGCAGCGTGACGGGCGATTTCCTGGCCGGCCGCCGCGGCCACACGCTGCCCTCGCGGCGGCGGGAAACCAATCACGGCTGGATTCATCTCCTGGGTGCCCGCGGCCATAACCTGCAAGGCATTGATGTCCGGTTTCCCCTGGGGGTGCTGTGCGTGGTGACGGGCGTGAGCGGATCGGGCAAGAGCAGCCTGGTTCAGCAGACGCTGTACCCCGCCCTGGCCCGGCGGATGGGGATCGACGCCCCGCCGCCGCTGCCGCTTGACGACGTCACCGGCGCTGGCCAGATCAACCAGTTGGTATCGGTCGATCAATCGCCGGTTGCCCGCAGTGCCCGGAGCAATCCGGTTACCTACGTCAAAGCGTTCGACGAGATTCGTTCCGTATTCGCCAGCACGGTCGACGCCAAGACCCACAACTTCACCGCGGCGCATTTCAGCTTCAACATGGATAAAGGCCGCTGCACGGCGTGCGGAGGCTTGGGCTTTCAGGAGATCGACCTGCAGTTCCTGCCCGACTTGACCATGCGCTGCCCGGAGTGCCACGGCCGGCGGTATCGCCCGGAAATCCTGGCCGTGAAGTACCGCCAGCGCAACATCGCCGAAGTGCTGGAAATGACCGTCCGCGAAGCGTTCGCCTTCTTTCGAGGGCAGCGCAAGGTACAGGCCCGACTGAAGCAATTGATGGACGTGGGGCTCGGCTACATCCAGCTAGGGCAAAGCGCCAGCACACTGTCGGGCGGGGAAGCCAGTCGGCTCAAGCTGGCCGCGCACCTGGCCGCAGGTACCACGGGGCGGTGCCTGTTCGTATTGGATGAGCCCACGATGGGCCTGCACTTTGCCGATGTGGCGCAACTGCTGGATTGCTTCGATGCCCTGCTGACCGCCGGCCATTCGCTGGTGGTCGTGGAACATAACCTGCAACTGGTGAAGGCGGCCGACTACGTGATTGACCTGGGGCCGGGCGCCGGCGAGGAAGGCGGCCGCGTCGTTGCCACCGGCCCGCCAGAAGCCATCGCGGCGTGCGAGCAATCGCTGACGGGCAAGCACCTGCGCCCTCTGCTGGGGCTGTAGAGGCGGCTCCCGGCGATCCTGCGACTCGATATGCCTGGATGGCGGCAAGTTGAACGTAACTTGATGGACCTGCGCGAGAATCTCTTATCGTCCGCGTGTCCAGTGTAGAGGTTTGATCGTTCATTGCCATGCGGCTATTCTCAAGATATGTCTCTTCATGGACCAGCCTGGCGAGGGAGAAACGCTGCCTTCCTCGTGATAGGGTTTCACCTTTGGGCCAGTTGTGGGGCGGTGTAAATGGCCAAGAAGAAGGCAGCTATCCGGCGCGGCACTTCGACCGCGCCGCCTCAGATTTACGAAGCCTCGCTTGGCCCGGGCGGCGCGGTCATCAAAGGCCCGGTGCTCACTCAACAGCAGGCTGTAGCGAGACGCCGCACCGGCCAAAATGTCGTCGTTTGCGGACCGAATCTTGCAGCCAATCGAAGTCTTGCCTACGCGATCGAGAGCACTGCCAATGGACAGGTGAAACGGTGTCCGCCCCATGCAAGTGCCGGCACGCTTGCGCTGCCCCACTTTCAGCCCGACCCCAGGCCGCCAGCCGGACACACTTCTTAATTATGAAACACCCCAGCGAAATGTAATCTGAAATGAAAATGCGGTTCTTTACGCCGGAACTGTATATACGTTTCAATTCGCCAGACGATGAAGTTGCTGATCGCGCCAACGAAGAATGGGAGCACGCGATCAGCCGATACCAGAAACACCTGAACGGCATCCGAGAACAACTTCCATCCCCAGTGCGGAGCCTGTCTGAACTCTGCCTGCATGATGGGGAAGTGTTGAATTTCGAGAAAGAAGTCCTGGTTCCTTCGGCGTTTGGCGCTCTTACCTCAGGTGGCCAGGCCTGGGCCGTGCTGGCCCTACTTGGCCTCAGGCTGGAAGAAACGGTTTGGACGCTGCTTTACTTCTTGGGCGATCGTGTGCGCGAGTATCCTCCAGATCCGGATTGGCCTTTCTCGAAGGAGCAAAGGCATTGGCTCTACGACGAGATCGATCTTGCACCTAATCGCCCACACTTGTTTGTACACCGCGTGCTGTTCACCGACTGCAGCGTGGTAGAGATTCCGTTTGTCTCCGTCGTCACCACGAACATGCCGTTGCATAAGGCTGGCATTCGCGAATCCGTGGGATGAGCGCAACGAGTATTGATACCTGCGGGGCAAACGTGCGCTTTATCAATGGTTGCGCCGCCAATGTCCGGTTTTCGCCCGTTTATGTCTCGACAGGCGCCGACCCTGTAAGGCATCCTTGGGGGGAAATATCGGTTCCCGCGGTCCCGCCTGCCGCACTGCTCCGGTGTGCGGTTGCGGTCCCGCTACGTTGATCGTGTCTGCTTGAGGTTGCTCGCATGACGTGTGCTTTGCCTGCGCGCCTGGTTGCTGCCGCTGTCCTGCTTGCCATGTGGGCCTCGCCCGCGGCTGCCGAGAACTGGCCCCGATTTCGCGGTCCTACCGGCCAGGGTATCTCCGCCGAGGAGCATGTGCCGCTGCGCTGGGGGCCCGAGGAGAACATCGCCTGGAAGACGGCGATTCCCGGCGAAGGCTGGTCCTCGCCCATCGTGCATGGCGACCACGTGTTCGTCACCGCCACGACCGATGAAGGCCGCCGCTGCCACGTCATCTGCGTGGATCGCCGCACCGGAACCATTCGCTGGAACACGGTGGTGTTTGAACAGGCAGTACGCAAGAAGCGGCCCGAGAACTCGCACGCCACGCCCACGCCCGTGACCGATGGCCAGCACGTGTATGCCGTGTTCAGCAGCGGCGGCATTGCGGCGGTGGACTACTCGGGCCGCGTGGCGTGGACCAACCACGAGGTGGATTTCTACGGCCACCATGGCCTGGCGGCGTCGCCCATCCTGCACGACGACCTGCTGATCATGCCGTTTGATGGCAGCAGCGACGGTGAGAATAACCGCATCGGTTGGAAAATCCCCTGGGAACAGGCCGTGGTGCTGGCCGTGGAAAAGCAAACCGGCCGCGTCCGCTGGCGCGGCAAACGCGGTCCCTCGCGGCTAGGGCACGTGACGCCTAACGTCCTGGTGGCGAACGGGCAGGCCCAAATCATCAGCGGGTGTGGCGACCGCGTGCAGGGCTTCGATCCCCAGACCGGCGAGTTGATCTGGTCCATCTACAGCCAGGGCGAAGGCGTCACGCCGTCGATCGTGATTGGCGACGGCCTGATCTATAGCTGCTCGGGCTTTGAAGCTCCGACCATCCGCGTGATCCGTACCGGCGGCCAGGGCGACGTCACCCAAACCCATATCGCCTGGGAACAAACCCGCGGCGTGCCTTCCATGGCTTCGCCGCTGTATGTGAAGCCGTACCTGTATGCCGTTACGGAGGCAGGCATCGCCACGTGCTTCGACGGCGCCACCGGCGAGGTCGTATGGCAGCAGCGGATCGAAGGCAAGCACTCCTGTTCTCCCGTCTATGCCGCTGGGCGCATCTATTTCCTCACCGAGAACGAAGGCGACACGCTGGTCATTGCCGCCGGCCCGGAGTTCAAACCCCTGGCCAAGAACAGCATCGGCGAAAAGTGCCAGGCATCGATGGCCATCTCGCAGGGAAACATCTTCATTCGCTCGGAGAAGCACCTGTTCTGCATCGGCCCCTCGCCCAAGTAGCCGCGCCTTATCAGGCCGCGTCCGCGTAATCAGCAGCAGGCGATGCACCGAGCCGTTGGGAAGCGAATCGGCCGGGCAGAAATCGTCCCAGTCGGCTCGATGAATCGTGGTTGCATGCCCCCCGAGTGTTTACACTGGCAGGGCCGCCGGCATTGCCCTGGGCATCGCCGCCCTGCGGCTTGAACGCGTGAATGGTTCCACCACGGTCACGAAGGCGGGGTTGTCGCCATGTTCCGTTTGCCTTTGCGAGGATGGTTGCCGAGTGCCGTGATTGCTTGGACTGCCGTGTCCGGTACGGCGGATGCGGACAAACCGCCCCGGATGGAATTCACGAGGATGGTGGCGCACTGGGCCGAGTACGGCGATCCCGAGTACCTGCCGTTCATCGAGGAAGCGCAGCCGGAGGTGGCCCAGTTCGGCTTTTATGGAGCCCACTTCTGGAGCTTGGCGCACACGCCCTTTGGCAAGGGATACCCGGCCCACTTCCCCGTTCAAGGGCACCAGGAGTGCAGCCAGTGGTTTGCCGACATGAACCGCGAGTTGCACAAGCGCAACGTCAAGGTCATCGGGCATTTCAATGTCAAGTTTCTGGTGGGCGATCCCGACGGTCCGGAAGGCCCGCGAGGCTTCTTCAAGTTCTATCGCGACCTTTGGGATGAGCAGGTGCTTGGCCCCAAGCCCGTGGACGATCCGCTGGAACTGTTGGAACGCAACCGCGATGGCTCGCTGCGGACAAACGACAGTTACAGCATCGGCAAGATGAAGGAGTACTGGGGCTGCCTGAACAACCCGGCCTGGCGGCAAGTGCTCAAGGCCTGGGTCAAGTTTGCCGTGGACCAGGGCGTGGATGGCCTGATTGCCAACTACTTTTACCGGCACGACTGCCACTGCCGCCATTGCGTGGCCGGCTTCAAGGAATACCTCGGCAAGCGGTACACGGCCGACGAACTTCGCCAGGCATTCGGCATCGACGACCTGGCCACCCACCAGTTCGATGAAATCGTCTGCTGGCACAAACCGGAAGAATCGACGCCGCTCCGCCGCGAAATGCTGCGCTGGTCGCAGATCGCCAACAAGCGGGCGTTCGACGAGGTCTTCATCGAGCACGGCCGCGCGCTCAAGCCCGACCTCCGCGTGGCCCAGTGGAACCATCTCAGCTTCTTCAGCCAGATCAGCGGCGACGAACGGTGCCTGCTGCCGGCCGAAATGTGGGGCCGCGGCGAAGACTACCTCTGGTACAGCACCGGCGCGGCCGCTTACTTCACCGATCTGGAAGAAGGAATACTCGGCGAGGGTACCCTGCAGGCCCGCTATATCCGCGGCGCATTCGACGACAAACCGTTCACGCTGGGCAAGTACGAAAACACACGCATTCGCGCCGCCATCGCCGAATTGGCCGCCAATGGCGGCGCCCCGATGGGCTTCTATACGCGGTTTCGCGATCCGGAAGCCCGGGCAGAGATTGCCCGCTACTACCAGTTCATGAAGCGGTACGACACCATCTATCACGCCAACCGGCCGCATGCCGAAGTCGCGCTGCTATTCCCGCGCAGCCACGTTCACCAGGGCAACCTGCAACCGCTGGAACGCTTCAAACAGCAGGGCCTGGAACTGCTCAATCGCCACGTGCTGTTCGACGTTCTGCCCGACGACATTGCCACGAAAGAGAAACTACAGCCGTACGCCCTGGTGATCGACCCGGCCCAGGCCGAAAAACCGCCGGAATTGCCCAAGGCATTGAGCCGCTTTCGCGGTCCATCGACCGTGCGGGTTTCGGCCAGCCGGCCCGCCAGTGGCAATGAACTCACCCTGCACCTGATCAATTACAATCGTTCCGAACCGGAGAAGAAACGCAGCGCCGGCCGCGGCATCAGCGACGAAAAACCGATCGCCGTGGACGCCTTCCATGTCGATCTGCGGTTGCCGCCTGGGCAGAGCGTAGCCCGGGCAACGTGGATCACGCCCGAGGAACCCGACGGCAAACCGGTCACGTTCACCGTGGAGCAAGGGCGGCTGCGGTGCGACGTGCCACGGTTCCTGGTGTATGGGGTGTTGCGGCTGGAACCCTAGCACGAGCGTCTTCCGCAATCTTGTGACCGATGGGACCTGTGACCGAAGGGGCTGCTAACCGAGGGGGGGCTATCGAGCGGCAGCGTCCAAACCACAAGCGTTCGCATCTCACGGCCGATGGGTCACGTGGAAACTTGAGCCCAAGGTGGGGGGAATCAAGACGAGCGTCTTCTGCGCGTTCGGCGTGGCTTTCTGATAGCCACAGGCTGAAGGTCACCGCTCCGGCAGCATGCGGCGCAGGACTGCGCAACGCCGCTGCGCGTCATTTTCCTCAACCCCGGCACAAGGGCTGCACCACCCATCCCTGACAGCTTTGGAAAGGGATGCTTTGATGGTTCAGTCCAATGGGGAAGTGGCGGCCAGGCGGTGCGCCCACCAGGCCGGCCTGCGGTACACGAGCGACCAGCAGCCCGGTTATTATCGCCGTTCCCGCGGCAACAAGTTTTATTATGTCGATGCCCGAGGGAAGCGGGTTCGCAATCGTGCCGTGTTGGCGCGGATCGCGTCGCTGGTCATTCCGCCAGCGTGGACCGATGTCTGGATCGCCCCCCACGAGAACGATCATCTCCAAGTCACCGGCCGCGATGCGCGGGGCCGCAAGCAGTACCGCTATCACGCCCGCTGGCGGGAGTGCCGCGACGCCAACAAGTACGCGCGGCTAATCGATTTCGCCAAGGTACTTTCACGCATCCGCCGCCGCGTGAGCCGCGACCTGCGCAAGGCCGGCATGCCCCGCGAAAAGGTGCTGGCGGCCGTCGTACAACTGCTCGATCGCGCGCTCATTCGGGTAGGCAACGATGAGTACGCTCGGGACAACCGATCCTTCGGCCTGACCACCATGAAGAACCGTCACGTTCGCGTCCGCGGATCGACCGTGCGGTTCCACTTTCGCGGCAAGAGCGGCGTGGAGCATCAGCTTGACCTGCAGTCGCCGCGACTGGCGAAGGTGGTCCGCCGCTGCCAGGAACTGCCCGGCCAGGAACTGTTCGCCTACGTGGACGACGCAGGTCAGGTCTGCGACGTGGGCTCGGCCGACGTGAACGACTATCTCCGCGAAATCTCCGGCCAGGACATCACGGCCAAGGATTTTCGCACCTGGGCCGGTACGGTACTGGCCGCGCGCGAACTGGCCGCAACGCCCGACTTCCGCTCGGCGGCGCAGGCCAAGCGGCAGGTAGCCCAGGCGGTTAAGGCCGTGGCGGAACAACTAGGCAATACGGCCGCCGTGTGCCGCAAGTGCTATATTCATCCCGAGGTCGTTGAGTCGTACCTGGAGCAAACGCTGACGGTAAGCCTGCAACAGCGGGTCACAACCACCCGCGGGATGAACGAACTGCGGCAAGAAGAACTGGCTGTGTACGCCTTGCTCAAGCGGCGCATCCGCTGCCAGCGACCAGAGGGCCGCCGCAAGGCGGGCTGAGAACCGCCTACTGGAAATCGCGCGAGCGGCTGCGCAGTTCGCCCAGCAAGTACGAGAGGTCTTCCAGCTTGCGCACCACCACGTGGATCACGCCCTCGCGGCGTTCCAGGTGCCCGGTGGCTGCGAGCACCACGGCGTGCCGGGCGGCCTGGCGGTACCGCTCCCAAATCGCCTGCCGCACCACCAGGTTGATGTGCCCCGTTTCATCTTCCAGTGTGAAGAAGGTGATGCCCTTGGCCGTGCTGGGCCGCTGCCGCAGCAGCACAATGCCGGCCACGGTCACTTGCCGACCGTTGGGCCATGCGGCCAGTTCCACGGCCGGGATGACGTGCAGCGCCTGGAATCGTTCGCGAAGAAACGCCAGCGGGTGCTGCCGCAGCGAGAAACCCAGCGTGCGATAATCGGCCATCACCTGGCTTTCCTCGGGCAGCGGCGGCAGGTCCGGCAGCGGCTCGTCGTCATCGTTGGCAAACAGCGGCCGATCCACGTGGTCCTCGGCCAGCGATTGCCACAGTGCCGCGCGGCGGTCGAGCACCAGCGAGCCGAAGGCATCGGCCTCCGATAGCCGCCGCAGCACCGGCGGCGGTGCACCGGTGCGCCGAGCGAAATCGGCAAACGAGACAAACGGACCCGCGGCCTGCGCGGCTTCCATCCTGGCCGCTTGGGCACGAGGCAAACCAGAGATCGTTCGCAGCCCTAGCCGGATCGCCAGGCTGCCACCGTGCGGCTCCAGGCGATGGTCCCAGCCGCTGTGGTTCACATCGGGCGGCAGAACCGTCACGCCGTGCTGCTGGGCATCGCGGATCAACTGGCCCGGTGCGTAAAATCCCATCGGCTGGCTGTTCAGCAGGGCCGCGGTGAAGGCGGCCGGGTAGTGATGCTTCAGCCATGCCGAAACATACACCAGCAGCGCGAAGCTGGCCGCGTGCGACTCCGGAAAACCGTACTCGCCAAAGCCACGAATCTGCATGAATACCTGTTCGGCGAACTGCCGCGAGAGCCCCCGGGCTTGCATGCCATCAAGCAGTTTTTGCCGGAAGCGGTCGATGATGCCGGGCCGCCGCCAGGCCCCCATCGCGCGGCGCAACTGGTCGGCCTCGCCGGGCGTAAAGCCGGCAGCAACTACGGCCAATCGCATCGCCTGTTCCTGAAACAGCGGCACTCCCAGCGTCTTTTCCAGTACCGCGCGAATTTCATCGTTAGGGTACGGTACCTTCTCTCCGGTGGCGCGGCGGCGAAGATAAGGATGCACCATGTCGCCTTGAATGGGGCCGGGCCGCACAATGGCCACCTGGATCACCAGATCGTAAAAACAACGAGGCCGCAGCCGCGGCAACATGCTCATCTGCGCGCGGCTCTCGATCTGAAACACACCCACCGTATCGGCGCGGCACATCATGTCGTACACGGCCGGGTCGTCTGCCGGTATGCTCGCCAGCGAAAGCTGCCGGCCCGTGTGCCGCTCGATCAATTCAAAGCATTTGCGAATCGCCGTCAGCATGCCGAGCGCAAGGCAATCGACCTTGAGGATGCCCAGCGCGTCGAGGTCGTCCTTGTCCCACTGGACCACCGTACGGCCGGGCATGGCGGCGTTCTCGATCGGCACCAGTTCGCACAGCGGGCCTTGGGTCATCACCATGCCGCCGACATGCTGTGAAAGATGCCGGGGAAATCCCACCAACTGCCGCGCCACGTAGCGGAAGCGGCGCACGTCGGGGTCCGAGGGCGAAAGGCCCGCATCGGCGCACCGTTCCGAGAGTGCCTCATCGGAAAGCCCGATCGCGCGGCCGTCGATACTCTTGGCCAGCCGGTCGATGGCGGCCGGCGGCAGCCCCAGCGCCTTGCCGGCATCGCGAATGGCCGACCGGGCGCGATAGGTGATAACCACGGCCGTCATACCAACCCGATCGCGCCCATATTTTTCATATAGATATTGAAGAACTTCTTCGCGGCGCTCGTGCTCAAAATCAATATCAATATCGGGCGCTTCGTTGCGTTCGCGGCTAACGAACCGTTCAAACAGCACATCCATATGCCCAGGATCGACCGACGTAACGCCCAGGCAGTAGCAGACCGCCGAGTTGGCTGCCGAGCCGCGCCCCTGGCAGAGAATGCCCCGCCCTCGCGCGAACTGCACCAGGTCCCAGACCGTGAGGAAGTACGCCTCGTATCGCAGTTCGCCAATCAGTGCCAGTTCGTGCTCGATCAGCCGGCGGACTTTCTCCGGCACGCCGGCAGGGTAACGGCGCTGGGCGCCCTCCCAAGTTAAGCGCGACAGGTGTTCCGCGGGCGTCATCCCTGCCGGGCAAAGTTCCTCGGGATATTCATAGCGCAGTTCATCCAGCGAAAAGCGGCAACGCGCGGCCGCATCCAGCGTGTGGGCGATGGCCTCGGGCGCATCGGCAAACAGCCGAGCCATCTCCAGACGCGATTTCAAATGGTAGCGGGCGTGCGGGAATCGGTACTTGCCGGCCTCGGCCACGGTAGTGTGATGGGCCGTGGCCGTGAGGACGTCGTGCAGCACGGCCCGATCGGGATGGTGATAATGCACGTCTCCTCCGGCCAGCAGCGGCAAACCGGCAGCGGCCGCCTTCTTTTTGAAAAGCTCCAACTGGCGGCGGTCGTCGGGGCCGTAATGCAGTTCGGCCAGGGCGTAACAGCGGTCGCCGAACATCTCGCGGTAGGTATCCGGCGTGGCGAATGGCCGCACGCGCAGCAGCGGCACATCGCCGGCGGCAGACGGTTGTCCCGAGGGAGCAATCGCCCCGGCAGGTTCTGCCCGCGAGGTCTGCGGTGCCGCCGTACCTGGCGCCGCCTCTTCGCGCGGCAGTTGAACCAGGGCCAGCAGGCCCGCTGCGTGTTGGGCGATATCGTCGCACGTGAGTTGGCACTCGCCCTTGGGGGCCCGGCGGCGGCCAACCGTGAGCAGTCTTGCAAGCCGCCCGTACGAGGCACGGTCCGTTGCCAGCAGCACCAGCGGCAAACCGTCAGCAGGAAGTATCTCGGCCCCGATGATGAGTTGCAGCGGCGGCGCATCGACGGCCAGGTCTTGCGCGGCTTCCTGGAGTGCGGTGTGCGCCCGCACGACGCCGGCCAGGCTGTGACGGTCCGTGATGGCCAAGGCTGCGTACCCTAGCTCGACGGCGCGATGCACCAATTCGTCGGGATGGGAAGCCCCCTGGAGAAACGAGAAGTTGGTCTTGCAGTGCAGTTCAGCGTAGGCCGGGCCGGCACGATCCACCCGATGCACCGGTTCAAGCCGGGGGCGGCGTTTATCGGGGGGCGGATCGGGCATGACGGGGAGTCTTTAGGCGAGCGGCACCGCCATCGGGCGGATACGGAAAGGACGCTTCCAGTATAAGGAATGTCCTGCCGCGCGTTCGATTCCCTGTCGTCGGCCCAGCCAGCGCGAGGAAGGACAGCTTACATGCGGCCGGTAGAAACGG
>CAZEEG010000080.1:0-27764 GCA_964511065.1 uncultured Pirellulales bacterium
GGTGCAGGCTCACCACCACGATGATGAACCGCTCCAGCCACATGCCGACATTGATGACCAGAGAAATGAGGAACAGGGCGACCGGGGTTCGCCTGATGCGGCGCCACCACAATAGTTGCGGAATGGCAATATTGCAGATCAGCAACGACCAGTAAGCAGGCGCATAGGGCCCCGTGAATCGATTGGTGAAAACGTAGGTTTCAAAGGCATGGCCGCTGTACCAGGCCATGAAGGTTTCCATCAGGTAGCCATAGGCGACCACGAGGCCGCTGGCCAGCATCACCTTGGCCGAGTTATCGAGGTGCCGGTCGGTGATGAAGTCGTGCAGTCCGTAGGCAGCACGGAGCGGGATCGCCAGCGTGAACACCATCGCAAAGCCAGAGTAGATGGCCCCGGCCACGAAGTACGGCGGGAAAATGGTTTCATGCCAGCCCGGCACAATCCCGATGGCAAAATCGAAACTCACGATGGTATGCACGGAAACCACCAGCGGCGTGGCCAAGCCGGCCATCAGCAGGTAGCTATCCTGGTATCGCCGCCAGTGCCGGGAAGAACCCCGCCATCCCATCGCCAGGATGCCGTAGATGACTTTCCCGCCCCAACGCTTGGAACGATCGCGAAGCGTGGCCAGGTCGGGGATCAAGCCCATGTACCAGAACAGCAGCGACACCGTGAAGTAGGTGGCCACTGCGAAGAAATCCCACATCAGGGGACTGCGAAACTGCGGCCAGACCCCGGTCGTGGCCGGGTAAGGAACCAGGTAGTAGAAGAACTGCGGGCGTCCCAAGTGCAGCAGCGGGAACAGAGCCGCGCAGGCGACGGCGAAGATCGTCATGGCCTCGGCAAAACGATTGATCGACGTACGCCATTGTTGCTTGAGGAGCAGCAAGATGGCGGAGATCAGCGTGCCGGCATGCCCGATACCGATCCACCACACAAAGTTCACGATGGCGAAGCCCCAGGCCACCGGAATGTTCAGCCCCCAAATACCGATCCCGGCCACAAACAGGTAGGTGATCGCCAGCAACAGCAGCATCATGCCGGCAAAACCCAAGGCGAAGCCCAACCACCATCCGATACCGGTATGCCGAGTCAACACGATCGTGCTGATCTTGTCGGTCACCGATTGGATGCTGTGGCCCGGCCCGAGCACCGGTGGCCGTCGCCTCAATCGGCTTTCTTCCGGCTTGTGGCTCATGCTCCTGGACCTGCTTGCAACAACAGGGGTGTTCTCACCGTGATCTTCCCATCTGGCGCAGCGCTACGACGCCTGCGGCGGTGGCTCCTGGGACTCATCGACCAGGCTCGGATTGAGATTGCGCACGACCGCCCAATACGTGGTGCGCGGCTGCGTGTTCAACTCGCCGAGCAGTTCGAAATTCAAGGGATGGCTCCGCATCTGGCCGACCTCGCTGCCCGCGGTGTTGAGATCGCCAAAGACAATCGCCTGGGCGGGGCAAACCTGCTGGCAGGCGGTTTGTACCGGCACGCCCGATGTCGCATTTCGCCGGTCGTCACCTTGGCCAGGTGGTTGCTGGCCGTCTTGGGCGCCGCTGCCGGGTTCTTCGTCAGCAGACGCCCGGTTGCCGTTGGCTGGAGGGTTGCCGGTTACGGCCGCGATTTTGGCTTCGATCCGGGCGGCATTCAGTCGCTGCACGCAGTAGGTGCATTTCTCCATCACGCCCCGAGAGCGGACGGTGACATCGGGATTTTGCAGCAGTTGCAGCACCGGCAACTCGCGGAGGTTGCCGGTGTAGTTGAAATAGTTGAACCGCCGCACCTTGTAGGGGCAGTTGTTGGAGCAATACCGCGTGCCGATGCAGCGATTGTAGGTCATCTCGTTGAGACCTTCTTCGCTGTGTGCGGTAGCCGCCACGGGGCAGACCACTTCGCAGGGAGCGTTCTCGCAATGCATGCAGGGCAGTGGCTGAAAGACCGGCCCCAGGGGGTTGCTCAGGTCGCCGGTGTAGTAGGCGTCGATGCGAATCCAGTGCATCTCGCGGCCGCGCGCCACTTCTTCCTTACCGACCACCGGGATGTTGTTCTCAGCCTGGCAGGCCACCACGCAGGCATTGCATCCGGTGCAGGCGGTCTGGTCGATGACCATGGCCCACTTGTAACGATGCTGCACCTGGTCGTTGGAATAGTCCCACTCAGGGTAAACCGATGGGCGAGGGTCGCCGCCGGCGCTGGGTTGGGAACTGTTCGTCGATGCCGAATGTTGTTCGCCATTGCCGCGCTGCCAGGGCCGCGCTTGCCATGGATCGTGACCCGGATGAACAAAGTGGGGATGGTCCGGTTCTGCGTTGAGGTCTTCAAGGGTGCCCTGGCGAACGATGTGCCGATCGTGGGTCTCGGCAGGTTCGATCAGGTGATGGTGCATGGTGGTCGCCAGCGGATAGCGGCGGCCCAACGTGCGCAGGCTGACACCCGGCACAAACCACAGGGCGTCGCTCGTGCGGAAGGGATACACGTTGAACCCCAAACCGCTCCCGACACGGCCTGCACTCTTTCGACCATAGCCCAGGGTAACGGTGATCACCCGCCGCGGTTGCCCCGGCAGAATGAGCACAGGCAATTGCAGTGTCTGCGAGCCTGCGGTCAGTTCGACCATATCGCCTTCAGACAAGCCTGCTTCGTTCGCATCCTCGGGGCCAATCAGCGCGGCGTTATCCCAAGTGAGCTTGGTCAGCGGCTTGGGCAGTTCCTGTAGCCAGGCGTTGTTGGCGAAGCGGCCATCCCAGGCGCTTGGGTCCGGACGAATGACGACCTGCCACTGGCCGGGAGCGGTGGCTGCGCCGTTCTCATCCTTTGGCGCGGGATCGGCCGCGCCAGGCGCCTCGCCCAGGGCGGTTGAGAAATCGTCGCGAAGCGTCACCTCGCGGGCAGAACCGGCGGGGCTGTTGATGGTGCCGCGGTGCAGGGCTTCGTACCACCAACGCTCGAAGTCCTCGGCACCGCTTTGTTGCCGCCAGTAGTTGCGCACCAGATCACAATCGCTTTGGCTGGTTTCCCCCAGCATGTGGGCGATCAGGCGATGTTCGGTCCACCCGTCGTACAGCGGTTCGATCAAAGGCTGGACAATCGCCGCCGTGCCGTCCTCGGCAACCAGGTCGCTCCAGCTTTCCAGAAAATGGTTGCGCGGGATATGCCACAGGCAACGTCGCGAGGTTTCATCGCGATAACAACTCAAATGGCAACTGAACGGTACCTGCGATAGTGCCGCGGCAAAGTCCATATCGGCCGGAGCATCGTAAACCGGATTGCCCCCCAGGATCAGCAGCACTTGCACTTCACCAGCCTGCATCGCCGCGACCAGCGAACGCAGCGAGTCCAAGGGCAGACTCCCGGTGCCCTCAATCGCGGAGGCGGGAAGCGCCAAGCTGGGGCGCTCCACGTATTCCACGGTGGTACCCGAGGCGCCTAGCTGCTGGTTCATGGCGGCGGCGAGGGCCTGCACGCGCGGCGGCAGATGCTCTCCGGCGACGATCAACGCTGCCTGCTCGTCGGATGTGCGCTCGCGACGCAGGTCGGCGGCAACGGCTTCCAGCCAGCGCGGCGACACGCCCGAAGCCGGCAGACCCTCGGGACGTTGCACCTGGATTCCCAATTGCTCGGCCAGGTCGAAGGCGAACGCTTCCAGTTGAGGCAAAGGAAGACTCAGGTGGTGATCGGCCTTGGCACCCGTAAGCGTGGGCGATGTTTGCACCACGTATAACCGGTTCATCTCCCATCGACCGGCGCGATCGCGCGGGAACCGGCGGTTCTGCATGAAATCGGCGGCGTATCGCACCGGATAGCAGCCCGATGCGAGGAAATCGGCATCGAGCGATAGAACCACATCGGCCCGATCAAAGCGATACACCGGGGCGAGGTTCTCGGCATCGGCGCCAAAGGCCAGTTGCAGCGCCGCCTGCCGCTGGCCGCTGTGAATGGGATCCCAAACGTGGAGCCGCATGCCCGGCAGTGCCTCGGCCAGGCGGTTTAATTGATCGACCAGGGTAGGCGAGAGCAGCGGCTCGGTAAGGATGCGGAACCCTTGGCCCTGATTCTGCAGCACGACTTCCCGCTGCGCGGCCAGGTTCTCCGCCAGGGTCCGATTGCTGGAAATCCGGTTACCGCGGCTGGGGGCCTGCGAGCGATCCGGATCGTACAGGCCCAGGATCGCGGCTTGGGTAAAGGCGTCGGTCGCTCCGCGGCTACTGGGGTGATCGGGATTGCCTTCAATCTTGGTGGGGCGGCCCTGGTGGCTTTCCACCAGCAGGCCCAGCACGTGCCCTGCCGGTGCTGCCGCCGTGGCATAATACAAGGGTTGGCCAGGGATAATCTCCTCGGGCTGTTGCACGTAAGGAATGATGGCTTCCGCCGGTTCTTCGCTGCATCCGCTCAAACCGGCCAGGGCCAGCGAGGCTCCCATCAACTGCAGAAACTGCCGGCGCGACGTGCCGTGGCTCAGCAGCTCGGCCTGATGCGGATACTCGCGGCTCAAGTACTGTTGGAATGCCTGGCTGCCGGCCAGTTCTTCCAGGCTGCGCCACCATTGCTGGCCGCGGCGGCCTTGAAGCTGTTGGCTGACTTCAGCGAAATTTCGTGCATCTTTCCTAGGCATCATACAACCAGCGAAAAATCAATCTGACACGTTCCAACGCCGAAGCATCCAGGTGTTTTCATCCCATCAGTGTCACATGCCACCTGGTTATTTCTATGGATGCATTTCTATTACCCATTCCTTCAAACTTGAATTGAGATACATACCCTGCTAGCGGTGGCAGACCGAGCAGTTCGTTTCCGATTCCAGGCGATACTCGGCCGCCAGAGCCTGGCGCAACTGAAACACCAGGTCGGGACTTTCCGGATCGAGATCGGGATGCTTCTGCTGGAGGTATTGTGTAAATTCCGGCGTACCGACCAGTTCTTCCAAACTCTCCATGCGGAACACGAACTCGCGCGGACGGACGTACTTGGCCGGGTGGCGGTGGCACTCCAGGCACCATTCCATGTGCAGCGAATGTTCACGCCAGGTCATCGGCATCTGGTCCACGCGCCCGTGGCAGGTGGAGCAGCCGATACCCTTGCTGACGTGAATGCCGTGGTGGAAGTAGGCAAAATCGGGCACATCGTGTACGCGGTTCCACCGCAGCGGCACGTTATCGCGATAGCTCGCCCGAACCGGTTCCAGCATCGCCTGGTCGTTGAACAGGTACGAGTGGCACTTCATGCATACGTCGGTTGCAGGTATGCCCGCGAAGGCGGAACGCTCGACCGAAGTATGACAGTAGCGGCAGTCGATGCCGCAATCGGCCACGTGATGCTGGTGGCTGAAGGCCACGGGCTGATCCAGCACGACTTGAGCCCGGGTGTAGTAAGGCGACCTGACCCAGGTCATCAACAACAGCACGATGGCGACGATGATGAAGATCGCGCCGAAGATACTGACGCGAGCGATGGTGTTCATCACCGGGTGAAAGACCTGCGCCATGGAGCATGCCCTGTTGTTGCGAGTAGCGCGCTTGTGATGCGATCTGGACCGTTACCGATACCTGCGCGGCGAGTGCCTGCTTCCTTTCATGTTGAGCCGCCGAGATGACGCCGATGCTGCTGGCCTATACAAGCCTAGCAGCACCACGCACTCGCTAGTCGTGGAATGGATGACGCAACGTTCACTGGTTCCTGCCACCGCCACAGGTGGATCACCCGGATAGAACCAGCAGGTTCGATATGGGGATGCGGTTTGCGATTGCCAAGCACGGTTGTTCATCTTGTTGCATCCAAGCGGGTACTGCGTGCAGTGGAATTACACGGCGTGCGGTGTGGATCATCGCAGTTGGCGCAAGTAAGCCGCCACGGCTTTGGCGTCTGATTCTTTCATGCGAAATGGCGGCATCGGCGATAATGGCTCGGTGCCATCGGGCCTCCGCCCGGTCGTAAGCAGCCGCACCAGATCTGCTTCTGACCATCCGCCCGGCAGGCCGGCAATCGAGGGCGCGGTGAACGCCCACTCCTGCCCTTGAAAGGGCGAGCGCACCGGCATCGGTGCCCCGCGAAACTGCCGCCCTGCGAGGAGGTTTCCGCTCCGGTCGCGGGGAGAGTGGCACATCACACACATGGCCACGTCGTTAGCCAGGTAGCGGCCATGCTCAACGGGCGATGGCTCCTGCTCCGATGACGAGGACTCAACTTGCGGGGGCTCAGCCTGCTGGGCTACCACGGGGCTGCGAAGACCCACCGCGATTCCCAACCCGGCAGCGACTGCCGCCGCAACGATGCACAGCCCGATCAGCGTGCCTCGTGGTGCAGGACCATGGGGCGTGGCATCGGCTCGCGGCGCGGAGTCACCGCGTGCTGGTGAATCAGCCGGACCAATGGGTTCCGCGTTCACGCCGTACTCCCAAAGCGCAATGCCAACAGGCCACGGCGCATCGGCGAGGTGCTTTCGTCGCCGCGCACCGCCAATGCACACCAGGGACACCAGGGATAGGGTCGAGGTGGACTTCGCGCTCGAACGCTCATTGCCCTGAGCATGAACGCGCCATCGAGGCTCGACCGGCCGCAACACTAAGCAATTGATATGCCCGATGTTGTTGGCAGGCTTGGGCAACTGGCGAAGCTTCGCGGGATGCGGGCACCGCTGGCCTGCCGGGCGGGAAGGTCCGAAGTGGACCTTATTGATGCAACCACCCACGGATTGCGCGTTTTCAAACCCTGAAGATCACCGGTTCGCGGAGCACCCCCGGCGTGGTAACGGTGGAGCGCGCACCCTCCCCACACCTGGCAGGTGCGGCTGCGACAATCCCGGTTCTGGTACGACAGACTGTCACTTGAGCTACCAGCTTGTCGTACCGCGTGCTGCCTGGTACCAGCGGCGCGACGTGAGCCCGCTCCGCCTGCGAACACGATAAGTGTCTATCAGGTTATAGGTTAGGTTACATCCATTGGTGGGAGAATTAACGTCTATGGAGTGGGCGAGGCTTCTTTCCGGCGGAACCACGCGCTGAGGGTTGCTCATGGCCCCGAGGGTTCGTCCGCCATGCCGGCAGGTCTTGCATCGAGGCCGCCTATCCGTTTGCGAGTCGCCACGTTGCCGCGGCAGGCACGACACTTGCTCACTTGGCCATGGCTCTGGTTACCGCCAGATCACTTTGAGAAATCCACTCGCGGCATCGCGGCCGCGGTTTACCAGAGACAGCGCCGCCATCAGGCAGATCGCACGTGATCCGTTGTGCGTAGCGCTGCCGGCCGATCCAAACCATTTCGAAGGAAATCCGTCATGGAACCGCTCTCGCCTAACTCCTACTGGTTCGCAACCAGTTCGCCATCGTCGTTTCCTCCGCTCCCTGGCGATCGCCAGTACGACGTAGCCATCATCGGCGTCGGCATTACCGGGCTGACCACGGCCCTGTTGCTCAAACAACTCGGTAAGCGGGTCGTCGTGCTCGAAGCCGGGCAAATCGGCTCGGGCACGACCGGTGGAACCACCGCCCACGCCGACATTCATCCCGAGTGCGGCTTTCAGAAGTTGCTAAGCAACTTTGGCAGGCAAGGCGCCCAGGTGCTGCTCGATGCGCGGCGAGCGGCGGTGGACCGAATTGAACGGTTGGCAGAGTCGATGGAGCCAGGATGCGATTTTGTCCGGGTGCCGGCCTACCTCTATACGGAAACGGCGCGCGGGGCTGAACAGATTCGCAACGAATTCGAGGCGGCCCAGCGCCTGTTGGGTAACCAGGTTTCCATGGCGTTTGACATCCCGTTGCCGTGGCAGTGTACGGCCGCGATTCGTTTGGAAGGTCAGGCGCGCTTCCATGCGATGCGGTACCTGAACGGCTTAGCCGCCCAGGTTCACGGCGACGGTTCGGCCATCCATACCCAAACGCGCGTCTTGCATGCGCCGGAGGATGGCGAGCCGTGCATCGTGGAAACCAACCACGGTACGGTGCGGGCCGATGCCGTCGTGGCTGCCACCCACTCGGCCTTCTTTGGCATCTCGATGTTTGATACGCGCGTGGCGCCCTACCAGTCGTATGTGCTATCGGCCGAGCTGGAAGACGACTTGGGCGATGCCCTGTTCTGGGATGACCACGAACCGTACCACTACATCCGCAGGGCTGCCAGCGATGATCCGCACCTGTATATCATTGGCGGGTGCGATCACAAAACCGGTCAGGGCGACGAAAACGAGGCGTTCGCCAACCTGGAACAGTACGCCCGCAAGAAGTTCCGGGTGCGGGAGATTCGTCACCGCTGGTCGGCGGAGTTGTTCGAGCCCGACGACGGCGTTCCCTACATTGGCCGGCTGCCCCGTGCCGATCACCTGTATCTCTGCACCGGGTTTTCCGGCACCGGCATCACCTGGGGCACAGCCGCGGCCGAGGTGATTGCCGATTTGATCCTGCAACGGCACCATCCGCTGGCCGAGGTCGTTGCGCCCAGCCGTATCAAGCCGTTGGCGGCCGCCGGTTCGTTCCTCAAGGAAAACTTGAATGTCGCCAAGCGGTTTGTGGTCGATCGCTACAGCCCTGAAACGGTGAACGATCTGGACCAGATTTCGCCGGGCGAGGCCAAGGTGGTCCGTTATCAGGGCGACCTGGTGGCGGTGTACCGCGACGAACATGGCATCCATGCCTGTTCCGCCAAATGCACCCATGCCGGTTGCATCGTCCACTGGAACGAGGCCGAGCATACCTGGGACTGCCCTTGCCACGGCGGCCGGTACGATGCGCAAGGCCGCCGCATCTACGGCCCACCGCCGGAAGACCTGGCACCGCTTCAACTGGGCGTGCGAACGCACTAAACGCATTTCGTGCGTAGCGCGCGCCACTCCGTGGCTCCGGCTATGGCCGGACGCGGGACGGATGGAATGGGGTGGTAGCCGTCAAACGCCCAATGAAGGGGGGCGCAAGCATCGGCTTTGGCCGGTGGAACCGGCCCTACGGCAGGCGAGTATACCCTCAGGCGGCCCGCGGTAACCACGCTCCCACGCGTCCCTGCGAGCCGCGCCAACGCGAAACCTGGGTCGCGATCTACACGTCGAGGTGTTTCACTTCCAGGGCGTGCTTCTCGATGAACTCGCGGCGGGGTTCCACCTTGTCGCCCATCAGGATACGGAAGATGTCGTCGGCCGCGCTGGCGTCCTCCATGGTCACCTGGCGGAGCGTCCGGTTGGCCGGATCGAGGGTCGTTTCGCGCAGTTCCTCGGCGTTCATTTCGCCCAGGCCTTTGAACCGGGTGATCGTCAGCCCCTTCTCGCCCATCGAGCGGATGGCGGCCGGCAGGCCCCGGAGGTCTTCCAGCGGCACCTGGTTCTCGCCGCGGCGCACCAGGTAACGCGGCGTCTGCTTGCCGGTGCGCTGCTGCGGGATGAGCGACTGCAGATCGAAGCCCAGCTTGGCCAATTCCTTGAGCTGGTTATTGATCGTGCGGACCTCGTGCAGTTCCAGGATGTGAATGCCGGAACCGCCGGTCGGTTGGCCGTTGGTTTCAGCATCGCCCGGCACGGCACCATTGGTGGGCTCGGCCGCTTCGTCGGCTGGCCCTGGTTGATCGGCAGCAGCAAGCTCCTCCTCGTGCTCCTTGAGGAATTCATCCAGTTCCTGGCGATTGGCGAACCAGTACTCGTTGAGACCGTGGTACACGTGGAACACGGGCAGTTCGCCGGCGGCGTTCAACTTTTCTGCGTGGTCGCGGAGGCTGATACCACGGCGTTCCAGGGCGAGCAGCGATTCTTCAAGCTCGGCCAGCAGATGGCACAGCTCTTTCATCGTATCGCCTTCAACACGGTGGCCGTCCTCGGTTTCGAGCACGGTATCGACCAGGCCCAGTTCCAGCAGTTGCCGCCGCATTTCTTCTTCCGTCTGCACATAGTAGGTTTTCTTCTTGTGCGTAACGCGGAACAGCGGCGGCTGCGCAATATACACGTGCCCTGCATTCACCAGGTGGTACATCTGGCGATAGAAGAACGTGAGCAGCAGAGTACGGATATGGGAACCGTCCACGTCGGCATCGGTCATGATGACGATCTTGTTATAGCGGCGCTTGGAAAGGTCCAGATCATCGCCGATACCGCTGCCGATGGCGGAAATCATGCTCCGCACTTCTTCGTTGGAGAGGACTTTATCCTCGCGCGACTTGTAGGCGTTGATGATCTTACCGCGCAGCGGCAGGATCGCCTGGTATTCGCGGATGCGGCCACCCTCGGCGCTGCCGCCGGCCGAATCGCCCTCCACCAGGTAGAGCTCGCACTTGTCGACCTCGCGGCTGGTGCAGTCGCGCAGCTTGCCCGGCAAACCGCCTCCGGAAAGTGCGCCTTTGCGTTCGCGCAGCAGGGCCTTGGCCTTGCGGGCGGCTTCGCGGGCTTCGGCCGCCAGGACCCCCTTGGAAATGATGGTTCGGGCCGTCTTGGGGTGTTCTTCGAAGTAGGTGGTGAGGAACTCGCCCACCGCGCTGTTGACGATGCCTTCGATCTCGCTGTTGCCGAGCTTGGTCTTGGTTTGCCCTTCAAACTGCGGATGGGCCACCCGCATGCTGATTACGGCCGTAAGGCCTTCGCGGAAATCGTCGCCGGTGGGCACGATATCCCTGAACAGGTTTTCTTTCTTGCCGTAGTTGTTGAGGCTCCGGGTCAAGGCCGCGCGGAAGCCGGAAACGTGTGTTCCGCCCTCGGTGGTGCAGATGTTGTTGACGTACGAGTGGACGTTCTCGGTGTATTCGCCCGAGTACTGAATGGCGATTTCGTAGCCGACAATCTCGGTCTGCTCCCCCTTGGGAATCTCCGTTTCGCCAGACAGGTAGATCACATCGTTATGCAAGGTATCGCTGGCGCGGTTGAGGTGTTCGACAAACTCGACGATCCCGCGCTCGTAGTGGAAGGTTTCACCTTCCCCGGTACGCTCGTCCTTGAATGCGATCTTCACGCCGCGGTTCAGGAAAGCCAGTTCTTGCAGCCGCTTGTAAAGCGTGTCGTAGTTGAAGGCGGTGGTCTGGAAAATCTGGCTATCGGGCTTGAACGTGGTCTTGGTGCCGCGCTTGTTGGTCTGGGTACCCCGGACCACCGGCCCCTTGGGTTCGCCGCGCTCGTACTCCTGCTGCCACACGTAGCCGTCGCGCGAAACTTCCACCTCGCACCATTCCGAGAGGAAGTTTACGACCGTTACGCCCACGCCGTGCAGACCGCCGGAAGTGACGTAAGCTCCCTTTTGGAACTTGCCGCCAAACTTGAGCACGGTCATCACGCCTTCCAGCGTGGAGACCTCGCGGCCAAACTCCTCGCTTAGACCTTGGTGGGTATCAACGGGAATACCGCGGCCATCGTCCTCGACCGTCACCGAGCCATCGTTGTTGATCGTGACGGCAATCTGCTTGGCGTAGCCGGCCATCGCTTCGTCGATGGAGTTATCGACGACCTCGTAGACCAGGTGGTGCAGCCCACGCGCGCCGGTATCGCCGATATACATACTCGGCCGCTCGCGCACGTGCTGGAGGTCAGAGAGGTGCTGCAGGTCGGCTTCTGTATATTCATCGCGGGCACGCCGCTGAAATGCCTGGGGCACTTCGGCCTGGCCGTCTGCCTGCTGGGGAATCTCGGGTTGTTGCTGGTTATCAGGCTTGTTCATATCGTCCGTCATGCCGTTTCTTACCTTTCAGCGTGTACTTCCGTGTATTGTTCGTGCGTGTGGAGAGCCGCAGCGGCCCACGTGGCACCGCGCTGAACAGCGCGCCGTGCCCATCAATGCCTATGGCAGGCAGCCGCATTGCGACCCCCGCTGGGTCAATCGCCGGGAGGGATGTATTCGGATCGCTTGGATGGTTGCTCTGGGGGGGGTTGTGCCCGCCGCGCCAACGCCTGCTGAGAGGGTATCTTCGCGGTCAAGGCAGCGGGCCAACCTTGAACCGCAGATTGGAAATCTTTGCATCGGGTAATTCGCTGGCGAGGCCCTGGAGCAACTCGCTCTTGCGAAACGTCAACTCCTGCACAATCACCGAACTGGTAGCGACCACTTCCAGCGTGCCGCGGCGGATCGCCACCGCCCGCGTACACCTGGCCGCCAACTCGCCGGCCACCTGCTCCCAGGCCGCTTGCAGCGCATCAGCACCTTGCACGCGGGCAAAACCCGTCCGGGCCATCAACTCGCCCAGGATGTCGCCGATGCTTTCGGGTTGTCGCTTCGCCATATCCGTGCGCCGGGAAAAGTCCATCCTTGGATTACGGGAATCGATCGCCTTCCACGCGCCCTACCAGGAGGCAACCTGCCACCGGGTATGGCCGTGGCCTACCGATCGCGGGCAAGCGGCATAATCACGTACTCATAGCCGTCTTCGGTCCGGCATACGGCAGGCTCGTTGGAGCTGCTGATGGAGAACGCGAAACTTTCCTGGTCGTCGAGCACTTTGAAAAAATCGATCATGAACCGCGGATCGAGCATGATCTTGATTTCTTCATGGTCATAAGCGATCGGCAGCTCGACCTGGGCTTCACCGACATCGCTCGCCCGGGCCGTCAGCACCAGCCGCCCGTCGCCGAAGCAGAAGTCGATGCCGCGGCTTTCATCGCTGGTGGCGATGGCAGCCTGCCGCACCGCCGAGTACACCGGACCAACCACCATCTCCACGGTATGCCCTGCGCCCCGCTTGGGGATCACGTCGCGCCACTTGGGGAACCGGCCCTCAACCAACTGGGCGGAAATTGTCGCCCGCGGCGTGCGAACCAAAATATCGTTGTTTCGGGCCGCAACGGCGATGGCGGCCTCGGGATCCGTCAGGGATCGCTCGATGACATGCATCGCCTTGGTGGGAACAATGGTATTCTGTTCGTTGGTGGAGTGGCCCTCGATGCACTGGGCCTTGCCCTGCATCTTGGCCAGCCGCCGCCCGTCAGTGCCCACGGCGATCACGTTTTCGTCCACCATCTCCAGCAGCACCCCGCCCAGGGCGTAACGCGTGCTTTCATTGTCGGTGGCGAACACCGTGCGGCGAATCAATTCGCGGAGCAGCCGGGCAGGTACCTCGTGGTACTTTTCTTCGCTAAAGGCGGGAACCGAAGGGAACTCGCCTGGGTTGACCGAAGGCAGGTCGAAGCGGGCCCGCTGACCTCGCACGTGCAGTTGGCTGCCGTCGGATTCCAGGTGCAGGGTTTCGTCGGTCGTTTCCCGCAGTATCTGGCCGAACTTCTGAATGGGCAACAACACGGTGCCGGGCGTTTCCACGGCAACATCGGCCACTTCAACCCGAATCCCTAGCTCCAAGTCCGTCGCGAGCATGGTGGACTGCTCGGGCGTGACTTCCAACTTGACGTTTTGCAGGACAGCCGTGGTGGTGTTGCGGCCGGGTGCAACCGCTTGTGCCATTTGGAAGGCCGCAAGCAGTTGCTCGCGATTGGCTTGAATCTTCATGTCTGTCCGTCTCTTGCTCTTATAAGAATTTATTTTTCAGCATTCGTAGTATTGCGACCCCGGGAGATGCCCGCGGCCGGCTGGCCAGCGATGGCGGCAAACCCCAGATGGCATGAGTTTTACGTTTCCTGGGCCGCTGCTAAATCGTGGTGGAAAACCTGTTGGCTATCTGTTGGTGCGTTGTCGAAGGTGTGTCGGCGATTGTCGAGTGACAAGGCCGCTTAACCGGCTACCCGCTGGTTGGCTGTTCATAGCTGGCAGTGGGCTGACAATAGGTCGACAAGTCACCAACAGGTTTTCCACGGTGTTTGTTGGTCTCAGTTTTGGGGGTGTCTTGAAAGTTGTTGGGGGGGCCTGGCCGGATTGCAGTGGCTGGTTTGGGTGCTTACTCCACCAGGATCTTCTGGGTGACGTCGCGGACGGCGCGGCGGGCTTCGTCGTCGGTTTCCAGCAGTCGCGCCATCTTGCGGCAGTTGTGCAGCACCGTGGTGTGATCGCGATTGCCGAAGTACTTGCCAATCTGCTCCAGGCTCTTGTCGGTATAGAGCCGGGCCAGGTACATGGCCAGGGCCCTGGCGTTCACCACGCCCCGCTGGCGGCTGGCGCTCTTGAGGTCGGACACGCGGAGCGAAAAGTACTTCGCCGCGCTGGCGGCCAACACGTGCAACGGTACGGCCTTCTGGCGATGCATGGCCGATAGGGCCTGCCGGACCGCTTCCAACGTCAGCGGGCTTGCACCTGGGCCTCCGCCGACGGCCAGAACTTGCGACCACGCCTGGCGAAGTTCCGGCACCGTGCCGGTAACACGCTCGGCCAGCCATTGCAGGGCCTCTGGCTCTAAGGCAACGCCCGCGGCATCGGCGGCTTCCGCCAAGAGCGACTGGCGCACGGACGCCTCGGGCGGGGCGAGTCCCAGCAGCAACCCTGCTTCCAGCCGGCTGGATAGCCGCGGGGCCAGTCCAGCGGCCGCCGGTGGCTCGCGCAGCGTGGCGACGACCTGGCCGCCGCGCTCCAGCACGGCGTCGATCATGTGGATCAACGCATCTTGCGCAGTCTTTCCCCGCAACTCGTGCAGGTCTTCCAGCACCAGCAGATCGGCCGCCCGATGCTCCTTGCGGCGCCCGTGATTGCGAACCCCCGGCGCGCCCGAAGCGTATTGGACGGCCAGTGTTCGGCCCGGTAGCGGCACCACGGCCGCGGCAGGCCAGCGCTGGCGAAATGCCGCCGCCAAGCCCAAGGCCAGATGCGACTTGCCGACCTCTGCCGGCCCGAACAGCACCAGCGGGTTGTAATCGCGGTTGCCTTGCAGGACGGCCTCGAACGCCGTGGTCAGCAGCGATTGACGTCCCCCGGCCCGATATTCCCGCCAATCTGGCGCAGCCTCCAGCCCTGGGGCTGAGGCTTCGGCTTCGGACCACGGGGCCAGAAGCGGGATGCGGGCGACGCCGTTAACCACTGTGCGATCCGTCTGAACCGGCTAAAAGAGTTGAGGCTTCAAAAAAGCCACGTAAATGCACAGGGAATTGTATCAAATTGCCGGTCTAACTGCGAGTGATATGCGGCAAATTCTGCTGTGGATGCTGTTTTTCTAAGTCTTTTACTACTTTAGAGATGCGTCTAACCGCTTCGGCCACTTGGGCGGGTTCGGTGAAGCAGCCGAAACTAAACCGCAAGGCACTTTCCCAATCTGCCTCCTCTACCCCCATTGCCAGTAGCGTGGGCGAGGGGTCGGTCGATCCGCTCGCACAGGCCGAACCGGTCGAACAGGCGATTCCTGCCAGGTCCAGGGCGATCAGCAGCGATTGCCGATTGTGGCCCAAAAACGAGATATTCGATGTGTGCGGCAATCGGGCCGCCCCGCTCCCATGAACAACGATGTTCAGCCCGGCCGCCCGTAAACCCGCCTCAAAGCGATCTCGCAGGTCGGCCAACCGCTGGGCCCTGGCGTTGGCTTCCCGCTGCCAGTTTTGCAGGGCAACGTGCATCCCGACCGCCAGCGAGACGGTTTCGGTGCCGGGCCGTTTACCGGCTTGTTGAAATCCGCCGAACTGACGCGGCCGCAACTCCACCCCTTGGCGGACGATCAACCCGCCTATCCCCTTGGGACCGTGAAACTTATGACCGGAGAACGTGAGCGCGTCGACGCCCAATTCCGTAAAGTTCACGGGCAGTTTCCCTACCACCTGCACGGCATCAATATGCACGAGTATCTTCGGGGGGGCGGCCTGCGGAAGGCGGCCAGAATGCGAGTTCTGCCTTCGGTCGTAAGCCTTGTCCGTTTCATGGCTTGAAGAGGGAGTGCTGCCGCCTGCCGCAGCTTGGCAGTATTCCAACCGACGCCGGACTGCCGCGACGACCTCCGCCACGGGCTGGAGGACACCCGTTTCGTTGTTGCCCAGCATCACGCTGATGAGCCACACCGGCGGAACATTTCGAGCCACGCTTGTGCTCTCAACACCTTGTGTGGAAATGCTTTGTGGCGAGGGATCGGCTTCTTCGGCCGCCGCATCCCCGGCTAGCCATCTTTGCACGTCTTCCAGCTTCAAAACACCGTGGCGATCGACGCCCAGGCGCGCTACCGGCCAGCCTTGCCGCTTCAGATAGTCAGCCGCCTCCGACACGCTGGGATGTTCGATGGCGGAGACCGCAACCCGGCCCCGGTGTCGCGGGGATTCTCCGGGCAGGACTTCAGGCAGCAACCCGAACAGAGCCAGGTTATTGGCTTCGGTTCCGCCGCTGGTGAAGATCAACTGGTCGCCGGGCGTGCCTGGCCGCGCCCCCAGGATTTCGGCGATGCCTTCTCGGGCATCCTCCAATCGCTGCCGGGCCTTTCGGCCAGCCCGATGCTGGCTGGCCGGGTTAGCGGGGGCCTCGCGCTCGCATTCGGCCATCGCTTCGAGGACTTCCGGCAGCGGCGGGGTCGTGGCGTTATGATCCAGGTAGATCGTGTCCATGGCGGTTTCATTATAGGATGTTAGCCGCGTGAAACCGACGCCCCGGTCCGGCAAACTTGGCCGCTCTCCCCGCGATCTTTCTCACTGTTGAACCCGCTGGAAAGGCCGCTGGAAGGCGCGCTTTGGAACCCAGCCGGGCTACGGCTTTATGCAAGTGACCCCGTTGCATTCCTCCTATGGTTCGATAGAAGCAACAACAGCGATGACATTAACTGAAGCTCAAGCCGCCGTGGATGCCTGGATTCGCCAGTACGGCGTACGCTACTTCTCCGAACTGACCAACCTGGCCCAACTGATGGAGGAAGTGGGAGAACTTGCCCGGCTGATCTCCCGCAACTACGGCGAACAGAGTTTCAAGCCGGGGGATGAGGCGGGCGACCTGGCCGATGAAATGGCCGACGTGCTGTTTGTCCTGCTGTGCCTGGCCAACCAGACCGGCGTGGACCTCGCGGCCGCACTGCAACGCAATCTCGAAAAGAAAACCCACCGCGACCATAGCCGCCACCATTCCAACCCCAAGCTGCACGAGGGCTGAATTTGGCCAAGCCGCGGGGGGCTGCGCGGGCCATCGAATCCCACCTGTTTGCCGGCGCAGCGATTGCATGGTTCGCTCCCCGCTTCTTGTAGCGATGGTGCATACCGTCACCCTCGAATGAACACCAATGTAGTGAATAGCAGGACGCCTACATGAACCGCACCAGCGAAACCACTGCCCCGCCCCGTTCGCAGCAGCGTCACCCATGGCACACCTTAGAGGTTCAGGAACTATTCACGAGGTTGGAAACCGGGCCGCAAGGGCTCAGCGGCGACGAGGCCCAAAAACGTCTCGAACAATACGGTCCCAACGAACTGGCGGCGGCCGAGCATATCTCGCCTTGGCGAATCTTCTTCGCCCAGTTCCAGAATGTGCTGATCGTCATTCTGCTGGTCGCGATTGTGCTCTCGGCAATTGTGGGGCACGTTGTCGAAGCCATCGCCATTGCCGTGATCGTGCTGTTCGCGGTGCTGTTGGGTTTCATTCAAGAATATCGGGCCGAACGCGCGATTGAGGCCCTCCGCAAGATGGCCGCGCCGCTGGCCAAAGTCATCCGCAATGGCCGAGAACAGCAAGTTGCCACGCGCGAATTGGTGCCCGGCGATATCATCATCTTGCGGGCTGGCGACAAGGTTCCGGCCGATGCCCGCCTGGTGGAGTCGGTGAACCTGAAGGCAGAAGAAGCAGCGCTCACCGGCGAGTCGATGGCCGTCGAAAAGGATACCAATCGGCTGGACGACCCCGAGGCTGCCGTCGGCGACCGCACCAACATGGTTCACTCGGGCACGGCGGTCGCTTATGGCCGCGGCCGTGCCCTGGTGGTCGCGACCGGGATGGAAACCGAGTTCGGCCAGATCGCGCAGATGTTGCATACGGTGGAAACCCGGGAAACACCGCTGCAACAGAATCTGGCCCGGGTGGGCAATGTCTTGGCCATTGCCGCGATGGCCATTGTGGTGGTGATTGTTGTCCTGGGGATCGTGAACGATCAATCGTTCATTGAGATGCTCATCTTCGGCATCGCGCTGGCGGTGGCCGTGGTGCCCGAGGCGCTGCCGGCGGTGGTGACGGTTTCGCTGGCCATTGGCGTGCAGCGGATGGTGAAGCGGCATGCCCTGGTGCGCAGGCTGCCTGCGGTGGAAACGCTGGGCAGTACGTCGGTCATCTGTAGCGATAAGACCGGTACGCTCACCAAAGATGAAATGACCATCCGCCGCATTCATACGGTCGATCGCGCGCTGGATGTCTCCGGCACGGGCTACGAACCTAAGGGCACGTTTCTGGAAGACGACCGGGAGGTGGAACTGCCGGAGGTCTTTCGCGAACTGCTCCGCGGCGGGTCGCTATGCAGCGACGCCCGCGTGTTCTACGACGACGAACAAGGCCGGTGGACCGTGCAGGGCGATCCCACCGAAGGCGCACTGGTCGTATCGGCCGCCAAGGCTGGCTTTGAAAAGCAGCAACTGGACGAAGCGTATCCCCGCATAGATGAGATTCCGTTCGATTCCGACAGCAAGCGGATGACCACGCTGCACGAGGCGCCAGGTGGCGGTCGGATAGCGTACTCCAAGGGTGCGCCGGAAGTGCTGGTGCGCAGTTGTTCGCACATTGCCACGGCCGATGGCGAGGTACCGCTGGACGATGCCGCGCGGCAAGCCATTCAAACGGCTTCGCAGACCATGGCGGAAAAAGCCCTGCGGGTGCTGGCCGTGGCGCGGCGCCACATAAACAACGGGCTTTCCCTCCAGCAAGCCAGTCACGACATGACCCTGCTGGGCCTGGTGGGCATGATCGATCCGCCCCGGCCCGAGGCCAAAGAGGCCGTGGCTACCTGCAAGCAGGCCGGCATCAAGGTGGTGATGATTACCGGCGATCACCCGGTAACGGCCAAGGCCGTGGCCCGCGAACTGGGGATTCTCGCGCACGATCGTGTGCTGATTGGCAACGAACTGAGCGATCTGCCTGAGGAGGACCTCGAGCGACAGGTTCACGAGATCGACGTGTTCGCCCGCGTTTCGCCCGCTCATAAACTGCGCGTGGTGACGGCGCTTCAGAATCGCGGCTATGTCGTAGCGATGACGGGCGACGGCGTAAACGATGCCCCGGCATTGAAGAAAGCCGATATCGGCATCGCGATGGGCATCACCGGCACCGATGTCTCCAAAGAGGCTTCGGCGATGATCGTCACCGACGACAACTTCGCCTCCATCGTGGCCGCGGTGGAAGAAGGCCGGGTGATCTTCGGCAACATCAAGAAGTACTTGATGTACCTCCTGTCGTCCAATATTGGCGAGATTGGCCTGGTGCTGGGAGCCAGTATTGCCGGCTTACCGCTGCCGCTGACCGCGGTGCAACTCTTGTATGTGAACCTGGCGACGGACGGGTTGCCGGCCCTGGCCCTGGCGGTCGATCCGCCCGACCCGGACATCATGGACCGCCCGCCGCGCGATCCCAGCCGCAGCATCTTCACCCGGCCCGTGGTCACGCTGATGGGCGTGGGCGGCATGTGGTCCGCAATTGCCAACATGGGCGTATTCACCTGGGCGCTGCACAGCGGCCGCGAACTGCCCGAGGCGATCACCATGACGTTTGTCTCGCTGGTGCTGATCCAGTTCTTCAAGGCGTACAACTTCCGCAGCGATCGGCACTCGGTATTCCGCCGGCCGTTTGCCAACAAGTGGCTGAACCTGGCCATTGCCTGGGAAGTGGCCCTGCTGCTGGTGGTGGTGTACTTGCCGGTTCTGCACGGGCCGTTTGGCACTTACAGTCTGCCGCTGATCGACTGGATAATTGTGATAGGTGTGGCCATCACCGTGATGCCTGTGCTGGAGATTGCCAAGTGGATGGAACGCCATGGCTGGTTCGGCGAGTTGGATTAGCAGGACCGCGGCGCATGTGGTTGGGCCGCCGGCCTGCCCCAGGGTAGGGCCTTCCGCGGCCTTGTCGGCCCGGTCCCACCCGACCGAAAGGGCCACGATTCACTGTAAATGCTTTCGCGAGGCAAGCCCCGTCAAGCTGCCAAGCCTCGTCGGTGTGCATGTTTGCCCGGCAATCACCGCAAACCATGGGTGACTACCCGAACAACTCCAGCAGCGGTTCGCCCGTGGTGATCGGGCGGTTCAAGCCGGTGTTGTTCTGCGGGGCGTTGAGCGGGATATCCAGAGCATGGTAGATGGTCGCGGCCAGCTCCTCGGGCCGGACCGGATGGTGGACCGGGTACTCGCCGTACTTGTTCGACTTGCCATAGAGGGCCCCGCCGGCGATGCCGCAGCCGGCCAGAATGGCCGAGAAGCATTGGGGCCAATGCTGGCGGCCGGGCGGCATTTGGGTCAGGATTTTCGGCGTGCGGCCGAATTCGCCGACCACCACCACGAGCGTGGTATCGAGCATCCCTCGTTCTTTGAGGTCGGTCAGCAGGCCGGCCAGCGCTTGATCGAGGCGTGGGAGGCAGAAGCCCATGCCGTAGGAGCCATCGCCGAAGGCGTCGCCCATACCCATGTTTCCGCCGTGCATATCCCAACTGCTGCTGGGCGGGCCTTGTTTATCGTGCTGGGCCTGACCGGTCCAACCGTTGACGGTGATGAACCGCACACCCGCTTCGACCATCCGCCGCGCCAGCAGCAGGTTTTGCCCCAGCGGGTGCATCCCGTACCGCTCGCGGACCTGGTCCGGTTCGCGGGTCAGGTCGAAGGCCTGGCGGCCTTCGGGCCGGGTCATCACTTCGTAGGCCTTTTGCCGCAGTTCGGTCCAGTCCTTACCGACCGGGTCGCGCCCCAAGATACTGGATTCAATCTGCCGGAGCAGTACCTTGCGCCGCTCGAGCGTGGCGGGATCGCCCAGGTCGTAAATCTCTGGCGGCGTAAAGTTCTCCATCGCCGGATGATTGTCGGCCGATCCCACAAAGACCGGCGCGTAGGCCGAACCGTAGTATCCGCCCAGGCTGATGTTCGGGGCACAGAACACCGGCGGGCCGACACACTTGATCAGCCATGCATTGGAAACAATGTTCCGCCCGCTGGGCTTATGCTTGGCGACCACCGAACCCAGGTAGGGCAGGTCGTCGGGCACACCCTGCTGCACCCGCTGGCTGGATTGGCCGCTGAGCAGGTTGTGCATGGCGTCGAAGTGATTGCTGATGGCGCCGGGATGCGTCATCGAGTTGATGAGCGTGAACTGGTCGGTCAGCTTCGCCAGACGGGTATGCATCTCGTTGATCCGCATGCCCGGCACCTTGGTGGCGATGGGCTGGTACGGCCCGCGGATGGACGAGGGGGCATTGGGCTTCATATCCCAGGTGTCGATATGGCTGGGCCCGCCACACAGCAGCACGAAGATGCACGACTTCTCCGCGGCAACGGCGTTACCCTGGGCATCGAGCTTGTCGGTGCCAAACACGGCCCCGGGCATGCCAAGGCTGAGCGCACCCAGGCCGCCGACCATGAGCGCTTGCCGCCGGTTCATCTGGAAATCATTCATCGGGGGGAAACTCCAACGACCGAGGTGATGGCACGTACCGCTTTTCGCGACAAACGCTCTGTCCAGCTTGGGCAATCGTCAGAAGCTGCGCCCCTTTATGGGGGTTCCTTATTTTGGGGGGTGTGGCGCTCTTTGTCAAAGCGAGCTTTGCAAGGAAAGCGTGGGATGATTCCCCCTACAAACCGCGGCACCACAGGTTCCTGGGGCCGGTTTCACCGGCCGCACCGCCGGATGCGCCGTCGTTTGGAGGTCTGTCGGCTTCCCCCCAATTCCATCCATATTTCGTCCGGCATAGCCGGACCTACGGAGTCCGATAACGCCAACCTGGCCAAAAACGGCCCGCGGCATCCACGCTAACAGGTGGAGGGAGCATCCGGCCGCCGGTGCGGTTTCTTGAGCAGCCAGCCTTCCGTTTTTCCTGCGGAATTGCGAGGATTTTGGCGGGCCGGCCCCTGTCGCAGCGGGCAGTCTCTACGGCGGAACCGAAATGGCTGTCGCGTGTAGGGGGTGTGCCTTCGCCAATCCGGTGTACAATGGATCGCCTTAGGTAAGCTGCGGGCTCAATTGCAGTGGCCGCGGCAAAACCCTGCAGACAAGGTAAGATGGGCGGAGGGGACCGCTCGCCAGCGAGCAACGGTTCTCCCTACCTCCGCGGCGGTAGTGCCTGCGCGGCAGGCGTCAAAACAACTAAAACGACTCATTCGATTAATCCAGCCTGGCAAGAAGAGTTTCCATGGCCATTGAGTTCAAACTGCCCGATCTGGGCGATGGAATCGACGAAGCGGGTATTGTAGACATCCTGGTCTCGGAGGGAGACCAGATCGAGGCAGACCAGGACGTGCTGGAGGTCGAAACGGACAAGGCCGTGGTCCCGGTCCCTTGCCCGCACGCCGGCGTTCTGAAGAAGCTGCACATCAAAAAGGGTGACACGGTTCACGTGGGCGATTTGCTGGCCACCATCGAGACCGATGGCGCAGCCGCCACGGAGGACGAAACCCCCGAAGCGGAATCCAAGGCCCAACCCGCTCCGGAAGAAAAGGCCGAGCCTCAGAAGGCCTTCAAGCCAGAGTCGGCCGAACAGCAAACGGCCGAAGAAGAGGACAAGCGCGAGGAACCCCAACCTGCCCAGGAAGCGGCCTCGCGTGCCCAGCGCCTGGAGCAGACCCCGCAGCGGCGGGTCGATCTGGGGGCCATGGAAGACGCACTGGAAACCGATCTGCCGCCAGCAGCCAGTCCCGATACGCGCCGCTACGCTCGCGAACTGGGTGTGGATATTCGCCAGGTACAAGGCACCGGGCCGGGCGGGCGGATCACGAAGGACGACGTCAAGGAAGCCGTGCGGACAATGCTCTCATCGGACCGCCAGCCGATGACGGCTGCTCCCCAGGCTCAGCCGCAGCGCAAGGCACCTTCGGCCCCGTTGGCTGCGGAAGGCGAGCCCGACCGCGACAATTTCGGCTCGATTCGCCGCGCGCCGCTGACGCGGATTCGCGAAACCATCGCGGTGAACATGGCGCGGTCGCACTCCACGATCCCGCACGTCACCAACTTCGACGATGCCGACATCACCGAATTGGAACGCATCCGCAAAGGAAGCATGGCCGACTACGTGGGCGATGTGAAGCTCACGATGATGTCGTTTGTAATGAAATCGGTTGCCTTGTCGCTCAAGCAGAACCCGGACCTCAACTGCTCGCTCGATCTGGACAACAAGCAGATCATCTACAAGGACTACGTCAACTTGGGCGTGGCCGTGGATACCGAGCGTGGCCTGGTGGTACCGGTGCTGCGCGATGTGGATAAGCTGAGCATCCCGCAGATCGCCCAGGCCCTGACTCAGATGGCTCAGAACGCCCGGGCGTCGCGGTTCTCGATCGAGGACCTTCGCGGCGGGACATTCACCGTGAGCAACCTGGGCGCGGTGGGCGGCCAGTACTCCACGCCCATCATCAATCACCCCGAGGTGGCGATCCTGCTGTTGGGACGCAGCCGCAAAACTCCGGTCGTGATCGACGACCAGATCCAGATCCGGCTGATGATGCCGCTGAGCCTGTCGTACGACCACCGCATGGTCGACGGCGCTACGGCCGCCCGCTTCCTCAACGATGTGATCGGCTACCTGGAATCGCCTGGCCGACTGCTGCTGGCACCGTAAGGCTGGCTTGCCGTTGAGGCAACGAGGGTAGCCGGTTTGCAGCCGCCGCTGGTGCGCGTGTCGTCACCCGGCGGCTCCGGGGCTCACCGCCCCCAGGTTCCGGCCTGAGTGCTGAGGGCCGAGAGTGCGCGAATGCCGCGCTCCGAGAGAAAGTCACGGCGCGATGGCTTGTCTGGCGGCCGGGTGAGAAGGACGCGAACCACGGCAAAGCGTGCCCGACAGCCAAGTGTGCCAGGATCCTAAGTCGGCTGGCCGGGCTGATTCTCAAGTTTGCGGATCTTGTCGCGCAGTTCTTGCGCCCGCTCGTAGCGTTCTTCCTTCACGGCTTCGCGCATTTCCTTGCGGAGCGTGATGATTTCGGTCATGGCATCGGTGCCATCTGACAGCCTGGCGGGCCGCTTGCCCACGTGCTCCGTTTCCGCGTGGAAATTGATCAGCAGCGGCTCCAGTTCGTCTTTGAAGAACTCGTAGTCGTGTGGGCAGCCGAGCCGTCCCACGTTGCGGAACTCGGCCATGGTAATCCCGCAAATTGGGCAGACTTTGCTTTCCAGTGGTGAGACCCCGGCAGCGGCGATGGCACCGGCCAATCCGGCGGCCGAAACGGCCTCCGCGTTACCGTGGGCGAGATACTGCCGCGCGTGCTCTTCGCAATAGTGCAACTCGAGGATCTTGCCGCTCAGTAGTTCGGTGATATGCACCGTTGCCTGGTTGGCACATTCCTGGCATTTCATGGTAACGCTCCACACGAGCTAGCGTTGGCTTCCCAGCGTACGTGCCGGCAGATTGGGCTGCCAACCATGCGGCACTGGGGGGAATCCTCCCGCGCCCCTATTCTTCTCTACGCATTTCAAAAGGCAAGCAGGTTCAAATGGCAAACGCGCCATGCGCCGCTCACCCCGGAGTTGGGAGCATGGCAAGGGCCTCTCGACCCTTTCCCCCCAGAAGTTTGGGGGACACACATGAGCGGCACTTCGCTCTGTGGCCTGGCATGGCAGGGGATCAGAAAGCGATCGTCCAAGCTGTGGGCAACGCGCGGCGGCATCCTGGTCACCACTGGCAGAAGCGGCAACCGCGGGCCGCCGCTGATGGTTGCCAGTGCGGAATGAGCCGCTTCGTCGTAATCCCTTGCCAATTGGGCTACAATGACAGAAACTGCGTCCGGCAGTCACGCTGCAAGCCGTGCCGCCCGTTCGATTTGAAGTCAACGTGGACGTCGGCCGTGCTGCGCGCCGCCTTCCAATCGCAGGACGATCATGCCGGGGGCGGGCGCCAGTGCCGTGGCAGTTGTTTCGAAATCGTGCAGGGCGTGCTGGTTGTGGGCCCTCCCTGCTTCAATGGTGTTTCTCAACGACAGCGTTTCTCACCGCCAAGGTGAGCCATTGGTTCCGCGCGCGGAAGGCGCAACCGCCCTCCACCTCACGCGGTAAGATTGTTTCCAAATAGCGACCCGCTCGGGCATGCCTTCCGCCAGTTCGCCTGTAAGGGGCGGCAACGGTATTTCAAAGGAAGCAGCCAGTGGGACGCCATCTGACCAGCAAGCCAGAAAGTGGTCCATGGATAATAAGGTGCCGGGAAACGGCGGCTCCCCTCAAGCATCACCTCCGCGGCGCCCAAGGTCCAACACCTGGACCCTCGTTCTGCTGCTCACCATGGTGATGGTGCTGATCTTGTATTTCTCGGGCGACCGTACCAGTCGCTCGGTCATCACCTACGACTTCTTCCGTGAGCAGTTGGGGCAGCCCAGAGAAGTCTCGCACGACGGGGTGGTCACGTACGAGCCCACGGAAACCAACGTCGCTAAAGTCCGGATCCAGGGGCAGGAGTTGCGGGGGGAATTCATCAAGCCGGTGGAAAACCCCAACCCCAATGCGCCCCGGATCGACGGCAAGCCGGCCATGCTCAATAAGGAGTTTGTCACCTACCTCACGCCGGCCGCCACCATGAGTGAGGAACTCGACCGTACGCTCCGCATCCAAGGCGTGAACGTGCAGGCCGAACCCCCCAGCGATTCATCCGCCTGGATGATGTTGTTTTACATCCTGGCGATGTTCCTGTTTTTCGCGATCATCATCTTCTTCTATCGCCGGGCCCAGTCGCAGATGATGGGCGGTGGATTTCTGGGCGCCTTCAGCAAGAGTCCCGCCCGGCGCTACGACGACAAGAAATCCCGCGTCACCTTTGCCGACGTTGCCGGACTGGAAGGCGTCAAGAGCGACCTGCAGGAAGTCGTTCAGTTCCTCAAAAACCCGCAAAAGTTTCGCCGCTTGGGCGGGCGCATCCCCAAGGGAACCCTGCTGGTAGGCCCCCCGGGTACCGGAAAGACCCTGTTGGCCCGGGCCGTGGCCGGCGAGGCCGGTGTGCCGTTCTTCTCAATCAACGGCTCGGAATTCATCCAGATGTTTGTAGGCGTGGGCGCCAGCCGGGTCCGCGACATGTTCCAGACCGCGCGCGAAAACAGCCCCTGCATCCTGTTCATTGACGAGATCGACGCCGTCGGCCGGGTGCGCGGCGCAGGGTTGGGCGGCGGTCACGATGAACGCGAACAGACGCTAAACCAGATTCTCAGCGAAATGGACGGCTTCACGCCGGATGAATCCGTGATCGTGCTGGCCGCCACGAACCGGCCGGATGTCCTCGACCCGGCCCTGCTTCGGCCTGGCCGCTTCGACCGCCATGTGGTGGTGGACAAGCCGAACCTCAAGGCGCGCGAGGCGCTCTTCAAGGTCCATTCCCGCGGCATCCCCCTGGCCGACGACGTAGACCTGCAGCGGCTGGCCCGGGGAACCGTGGGCCTGACCGGCGCGGATATCCGCAACCTGGTGAACGAAGCCGCTCTCAACGCCACCCGCGAAGGCAAAGACGAAGTCGAAATGATCGACTTTGAGGAAGCCCGCGATAAGGTGCTGATGGGCCCCAAGCGCGAGGAAATCCTCGAAGGCAAAGAGAAGCGCATGACGGCCTTCCACGAAGCCGGCCATGCCTTGCTGGCCTGGATTGTCCCCGGGGCCGACCGCGTGCATAAGGTTACGGTGGTGCCGCGCGGCCGGGCACTGGGCGTCACGCAATTGTTGCCCGAGGAAGACCGCCTCAACATCGGCGAAAGCCGCCTGAAAGCCGCCCTGGTGTTCATCCTGGGCGGTCGGGCCGCGGAAAAACTGATCTTCGACGAGTATTCCGCCGGGGCCGAAGACGACCTCAAAAAGGCCACCGGCCTGGCACGCCGCATGGTGACCGCCTGGGGCATGAGTGAACGCCTGGGGCCGGTCAACTATGTCACGGCCGAAGAGCACCCGTTCCTCGGCAAGGAAATCCACGAGCACCGCCTGTTCAGCGAACACACGGCCCAGGTGATCGACGAGGAGGTCGCCCGCATCCTGCACGAAGCGGCCGACCGGGCCTACCGTTTGCTCGACGAGAACCGCGAGAAATTGGACCGGCTTGCCGAGGCCCTGGAGGAGCGCGAGGTGCTGGACGAACACGAAATCGAACAGATCATCGGCCCCTCAGTGAATCGCCGCGCGGAACACAACGGCCAGCCGATTCTGGTCGAGGAGGAATCGCCAGCCAAACCGCTCACCGAGCGCTAAGCTGCCTGAGTTGCTACGGCGTGGCCCAGGTACTGATGTCTTGGCACGGCTCCTACCCTGCCTTGAGGTTGTCCAGCGGTAAGGCGCGAAGGGTGGCCTCGTTATTTGGCTGAGCGGCGATGCCTTGCCCGGCCGAAACAATCGCGACCTTGGCATTGCGTGATCTTGCTGCCGCGGCGGAGCCCTGGGCAGCACCCGATGGAAAAGGGCGGCTGCCTGACCACCTGAAATGGGGGGGTGGTAGGCATCGTAGCTTGAAGCGCCGGGCATGGGCCGCGGACGTTGTCTCCCTGGCTGCCGTCCCTGGCACGCGATTCTGCTTCCAGCGGCCAAAAGTCACCCGGCGGCGCGCATCCGCCGGGTCAAGGCGGCGGCATTCTCCGGCTGTAGGGAATCGGATTCGTCGGGCTGCCCGGGTTCGCACCCCCCTGATGGGACGGATGCTTCTGGCACCTCCGCTGGCCGACGAACTTGCTTGACTAGGGCAGTTGCAGACAATCGGGCAATGACGTAGAATCCTCCACACGGTCGAACCAATCGGCGGCCGCATGCGTCTTAACAACAGAGGCCTAACTCTTTGCTGCCTTAGGGCTTGGAGTTGGCAGTTGTGCAAGACCCCTTGCACCCCTAGCTCAACTGGATAGAGCATCGGTCTACGGAACCGAAGGTTAGAGG
>CAZEEG010000081.1:0-27602 GCA_964511065.1 uncultured Pirellulales bacterium
CCACGTTTGATGCGTTTAGAAACATAAACCCCGCTACCCCCCGTCTATCGGCAGCGCCGGTTCTAATCCTTGGCAAAATGGTGCGGAGTGTATGGAAGAGTCCGAATTGGCCGCTGGCGCAAGCAATGTGCTGCACCACCGCACGGATTCGGCAGCGCGAGGGCAGAGCATAGAAGGACCCGCCGGGAGAGCCAAGGTCAGGTGGGACCTGCGCGCCGGCATTGCGCGCATACGCGTTCACGACAATAGCCGGTCAGAAAGGAGTGACGCGGTTACCTCGCGTAATAGATCATCAGGCCCAGCACGGCTAAGAGAATCGCGCCGGCGATCGCAGCGATGATCGTCAGTTGCCGCTTCGAAAGATTGCCGCCCTGTTCTAGCGCTTCGACCACTTGGTGCATGGTGGCGTAGCGCTCGGAGGGCTCCTTGCCCATCATTTTGCGCACGATCCGGTCGAGCCATTGTGGTACGTCGGGCCGCTTGTCACGGATCGAAGGAACAGGCTCCGTGCGATGCGCCATGATCTTGGCCATGGCACCCTTGGCAGGGTAGGGCGGGCTGCCCGTCAGCAGCATGTACATCGTGCAGCCCAGGCTGTAGATGTCAGCACGACCGTCGATGGTGCTGGCGTCCACCGCTTGTTCGGGCGCCAAGTAGTCGACACTACCCAGGACCTGGCCTGGTTGGGTTAGCGCTTCGCTGGCGCCAAGTTCGGCCAGCACCGCTTCATCGTCGAGTTTGGCCAAAATCAGGTTGGCGATCTTGAGTTGGCCGCGATGGTTAACCAGCAGGTTCTCTGGCTTGATGTTGCGGTGATAGATGTTCAAGTCGTGCAGATAGGCAAGCCCCGATGCGGCTTCGATCATCAGTTGCACCACGGGCTCTACCGGCAGCGGGCTGTACTGCTGCAAGATGCTCTGGAGCGAGGCGCCGCCCACGTACTCCATGGCCAAGTAATGCAGGCCGTTGGACTCGGTCAGGTCGAAGCTGGCGATCAGGTTGGGGTGCGAAAGCCGCCGCGTGATTTGGAACTCGCGGTGGAAGCGTTTGATGATTTCGTCGTGCTTGGCGGCCGAAGGCTTCAGAATCTTCAACTCGACCACGGCCCCGCTCTTGTGCTGGGCGCGGTAGATGGGGCCGGCCGCGGTGTCGTCGACCTTTTCCAGCAGCTTGTAATCGCCCAACTGTTTGCCTGTGTTGCGGTCGGCCGCGGGCACTGCGGCGCTTGCTGCGGCTCCGGCCGGCACGGCAGCCTGCGTGGCAGCTGCCTGGGCGGCCTTGATCATCGCGTCGTAAGCGTTCTTGCGCTGGGCGTCCTTGAGCGTGGTGCGGGCCAGCAGGATTTCCTGCTTGAGCCGGCGAGCCACTTCGGCATGCGGGCCTTGCAGATGCGGGCGGACGAGCGCCAGTTGCTTTTCGGCCGCCCGATCGATGACGGGCGTTCTGGCTTCAAAGACGGCAAGCCCTAGCAACCGATAAAGCGTCGGTGGCTGCTCGCGCAGATCGATCCCCAGCCAAGCCTCGTACGCGTTGAACGCTGCCATACCGCCGCCCCTGAGAACTTTGCATGCACCTCGATGGGGTTAGTTTACTCGCCGCCTTTGAGGGGCCCAAAGCATTTTGCTTGTTGCGGCGCTGCATACGGCCGTTTCATCACTACACACGTGTATTGATAAAACCGTGCGAGTGTTGCGGCCGGGCATGCGAAATATCCCGCCAAAATTGCATCGAATTTGGCGAACCAAGCTTTTTTTGTGCCTTCAGCCCCCTGCCCAGTTTCCCGAAGACGGCTAACATAGGCGACAAAGACGGCATCGCTGCAATCACACACACCGTCGCCCCCGGTTTCGCCACCACGGGGGGCAATATTCGGCGGTGGAGGAAAGGAAGATCATGACTCACGCCTGGCACGACATTATCCCCGGTGAACGCTTGCCCGAGGAGTTCACCGCGATCATCGAGATTCCGACCGGTTCCAGCGTCAAATATGAGCTGGATAAGGAAACCGGCCTGCTGCGGTTAGACCGCATCTTGTATTCGGCCGTGCACTACCCGGCCAACTATGGGTTCATCCCCCAAACGTTGGCCGAGGACGGTGACGCGCTCGATGCCCTGGTGCTGTGCCAGGAAAAGGTGGCCCCGCTCACCTTGGTCGAAGCCCGCACCATCGGCCTGATGACGATGATCGACAGCGGCAAGCGCGACCACAAGATCCTGGCCGTGGCCATCCGCGATCCCGAGTTCAACGGCTACCGCGAAGCGGCCGAGTTGCCGCAACATCGGTTGGCGATGCTGCGGCGTTTCTTCCAGGATTACAAGTCGCTGGAAGGCAAGACCGTGGAAGTCGATGAATTTCAGCCGTCTGAAGCGGCGCTCCCGGTGATCGAAGACGCACTCCAGCGCTACAGTTCGGCCCGGCGCCGCGGGTTCCGCTCGCTCGTCATCAATTGAGAACCGTTCGAAACGGTTACCCTTGGCGACCCCGCCCCCGGTTTGAGCCCGGGGGAGTCCGATAGCGCCCCCGCGGAAACAGTTCCGGCGGGTTAATCCTGCTTGGCGCAATCGGCGGGCGTGTGCGACGGCGCCTGATTTCCAAAGTGGGGCGAACGGTTGGATTTCCCGGCCGTGCCATGCTCGGCAGGCACCAGACTTTCCAACCGCTGGGCCGTTGCGGCGGTGGCTCCCTGTTGTGAGGTCACGAATTCGCGCGCGCGTTGTCCCAGCGCGGCAGCATCGTCGGGATCGGCCAGGCATCGACCAAGAAAGGTCTCCAGCTCGTTTTCGTCGGCCACCACCACGGCGGCCTCCCGCGCGAGCAGCGCGGCGACCACATCGCGGAAATTTCGGGTATTCGGGCCAAAACAAACCGCCGCCCCGTAGGCGGCCGGTTCGATCATGTTCTGCCCACCCCGGTTGCCCAGGCTGCCGCCCACGAATGCCAACTGGGCCGTTCCCCACCAACCGCCCAGTTCGCCGACCGTATCGACCAGCAGGATGGGGCGATGGTCTGCGGCCGCTGTGTCGGCACCCATTGGCTTGTCCGACGACGCACCTGCACCGGGTTTCATCTGGGGTCCGGCCAGTTCGCTGCGCCGTCGCCAGGGTAAACCCGACTGTTCCAGCAAGCGGGCGACGGAATCGAATCGTTCCGGATGCCGCGGCACCAGCACCAACCGCAACCGGGGATGCTTGGGCGCAAGCCGCTGATACACGCGAACCGCGATTTCTTCTTCGGGTTCCTGGGTGCTGCCGGCCAGCCAGACAATGTCGTCGGCGGCGAAGCCTGCCAGGCTGCGCAACTGGACCGTGAGAGGATTGTTGCGGTCGAGCCGGGCGCCGTCGAACTTGATGGAACCGGTGACGACTACGGACGCCGGATCGGCCCCCAGTTCGGTGAACCGCTGGGCGTACTCTGGCGTTTGGGCCAGGACCAGGTCCACCAGCTTCAACCATCGCCGCATCAGCCCACGCACACGGCGATAACCGCGGAAGCTGTGTGCGCTGAGGCGGCCGTTCACCACGGCAACACGGGCCCCATGCCGCCGGGCCGCCCAAAGCAAATTCGGCCACAGTTCCAACTCGGCCAGCAGGAACAACTGGGGGCGAATCCGCCGCATCGCCCGCCGCACAGCCCAAGTGAAGTCCAGGGGACAGTAGAAAACGGCCAGGTCGGGATGCTTCTTTCTGGCGAGGGCGTATCCCGTTTGCGTAGTGGTGGAGATGACAAACTGCCAGTCGGGATGCCGGTGCGCCAGTTCGCGAATGAGCGGTTCCAGCAGGTTCACTTCGCCCACGCTGACCGCGTGCAGCCACACGCAGAAGGCATCGTCGTGCCGGGCCGGCACCAGCCCCAGCAATTTTTGCGGCCAGCCTTGGCGATACTTGCCGGTCCGCAGCGCCTGGTAGGCCAGCCACGGTGAAAGCACCAGCAACACGACCAGGTAGATGAGGTTAAGCAGATAAGGCACCGGGGGATTCCTTTCCCTGCGAGGGCCGTCGATGGTGGGGGGGCGGTTGCTAGGCAGATACCGCTTCCCTGGGAAAATATCGGTCCAGAACGTGGTAGAACTCTTCAGCGGTACAAATGGACGCGATGTGGGTGCGGAAATCGCGCGCGCCCCGCTTACCCTGGGCATAGCAGCAGGCGTACTTCCGCATCAATACCGTGCCCTTCTTCTCGCCGAATCGTTTGACCACCAGGCGGTAATGCTTCAACAGTAACTCCCGCTGCTGCGACAGGGTCAGATCGGGCGGAACCTCCTCGCCAGCCAACGCCGCGGCCGCCTGGCGGAACAACCACGGCTTGGCGAGCGCAGCCCGGGCGATCATCACACCGTCGACGCCCCAGCGGGCGAACGCCTGCGCCACCTTCTCGGCGCTATCGAGGTCTCCGTTCCCAATCAGCGGGATGCGTTTCAGGTTTTCCTTGAGGCGGGCGATGTGCTCCCAGTTCGCTTCACCTCGGAAATAATCCTGTGCCGTGCGTCCATGGACGGTCAGGGCGGCGGCTCCAGCCTGTTCGACCACCTGGGCAATCTGCGCAGCAGTGATGTGATCGCGCGTGCAGCCCAAGCGAATCTTGGCCGTGACCGGCGTGGGGGCGCAGGCCTGGGTCACCCGTTCGACAATTTCCCCGACGCGGTCCGGACACTTGAGCAGGTACGATCCGCTCTTCGCCCGCTCGGTCACCTGTTTGACCGGGCAGCCGAAGTTGAGATCGACCACGCTGACCTTGAGTTCGTGGGCCAGCCGAGCACCGACGTCGGCCAAGGCAATCGGGTCGTTGTCCCAAATCTGCACAGCCAACGGACGCGGTTCGTCCTCCACGCCCCAGAGGCGCTCGGGGAGTTCCGACCGACGGTGGTCGATCTCCAAAAAACCACGGGCGTGGACCATCTCGGTCGCTTGCAGCCCAGTACCGCCGAAGTCGCGCACCACCTGTCGATAGGCATAATTGGTGAACCCGGCCATGGGCGCTTGCAGGATCGGCGGATCGACCACAACTGGCCCAATCCGGAGCGGGGTGGGGCCGGGCCGCGGCGGCGCAGAACGACACCGATCGCCAGCCGCCTGGGAAGCGGCCGCTGCCTGTGGAATGCTGCTGGGTGCCGCTGATTGCGGCGAGGGCTGCCGGGACATTTCGCGCACGATATCCATGCTACGATTGGAACGAATCACCCATTCTGCGCCAAGGCCGCCGGAAGAGCGGCCCACCTGCCTTCCATCCTATCCCGGTTCCTCGGTGCGACAATTCGTCGACGGCGGCAATCCTTCCTGCGACACGAACACCCGTGCGGCGCCACGCCTGGTTCACCAGTCACTCTTGGGGCAGAGCGAAAGAGCTACTGCCGCCGGTATGGCTGCCATCGGAGGCTGGCGGCCATACCGGCGTTTTCGCGTGCGTCCTCGAAGAATTCTCCTCGCGACACAGGGCCGTTTAGCTACTCAGCGAGCCGATTAGCGGCTGCCTTGGCTCCCACAACAGCCCTGGCGGCACGGCGTCTGCAAATAGGTGCTGGTCGCAACACACAAGGGGCGTGACACGTTCCGCCGTCTCACGCGGCAGCGGCCGTCGGCGAGGCAGCGATATCAACGCAAAGGAGCATCCCGTGAAAGCACCTGCAATAGCAATGGCAGCAGCCCTGGGGTTATTGTGCCTGGGCGTCCTGGTGGCTGAACAGCAAGAGCAAGGCCAGCAGCAGCCCAACCAGGCGCGGGCGACCCAACAAGTCAACACACAGGGCAACCTGGCCGAGCAGGTCGAATTGCCCAAGTTCGGCATGGCCGTGATGGTTCCCACGCAAGGCAACGAAGTCTATGGGATTGTTTCCATGCAAGAATCGGACGATGGCTTGCAACTCAAGGGCAAGATCATCGGGCTGACACCCGGACTGCACGGATTCCACATTCACGAGTTCGGCGACTTGAGCGATCGCTCTGGCAAGTCAGCGGGCGATCACTTCAACCCCACCGGCGGCAAGCATGGTCCCCCGGGTTCTGAAGATTCGCACGCAGGCGACCTGGGCAACGTGGAAGCCAATCATGACGGCGTAGCCATGGTGGACATCAAGGCCAAGAACCTCAAGCTCCACTTCATCCTCGGCCGCTCGCTGGTGGTTCACGAAAAGGCCGACGACCTCGAAAGCCAGCCCTCAGGCGATGCCGGTGGCCGCCTGGCCGTGGGCGTAATCGGCGTGGCCAGCCCTGAACTCTCCGGCAAGTTCCTCGAACAGTTTGAAACCACGCAGACCAGCACCCGCGTCGATGAGAAGCACGGCCTGCAACCGAAGCAGGACCAACAATTTGAGCAACAGCGCAAGCAACTCGAAAAGCGGCAGCAGGAGCTTCAGCAGGAGCTGAAACAGCTTAAGCAGCAACAAGAGGACCTGAAGAAGCCACAGGCTGACAACCAGCAAGAAGACCTGGAAGCGAAGCAAAAACAGCTTCAGGAGCAGCAGAGCCGGCTCGAAAAGGAACAGCAGCAGATCGAACAGCTTCAGCGCCGGCTCGAACAGCAGCAGAAGCAAATCGAACAGCAAAAGAAACAGATTGAGCGGCCATTGCCAGGAGGGCGGCAGCCTCAATCGAATCAGCCGAACCAACAATAGGCTAACACCTTAGGCTGATTGTGGCCGGTTGGCAGTTGGAACGTGCTTCCGGCATGACTGCCCGGCCACTCATGCGGCTGATGGACTGAACCGGATGCTATCCTGGCAAATTCTTAAGAACGCGCCGGGGGAGCATCCGTTTCTTCTTTTGGAGGTCGCCCTCCGGCTGGACGACCGCAAACGCTGTTTCACCGCAGCGCCCGCAGGAGCCCCTCGGCCTTGTGCCAGGTTTCTTCAAATTCTCGGTGGGGATCGCTTTGGGCGACAATCCCGCCTCCCACCGGGGCCTGCCACCAGCCACGGCTACAGGTGATGGTGCGGATCAGGATGTTGGTATCCAGCGAACCATCGAAGCCCAAGTAGCCCAGCGACCCGCAGTACGGCCCCCGCGCGGTTGGTTCCAACTCGCTGATGATCTCCATGGCGCGAACCTTCGGAGCGCCGGTAATAGAGCCGCCAGGAAACGTGGCCCGCAGCAGGTCGATGGCACCATGTCCCGGGGCCAGTTCGCCTTCGATGGCCGAAACCAGGTGCAGGACGTACTCGTACTGCTCAAGCCGGCAAAGTTGCGTGGTCCGGACACTATCGGGCAGACAAACGCGCGAAAGATCGTTTCGCAGCAAATCGACGATCATCACATTTTCTGCCCGATCCTTTTCGCTGGCAGCCAATTCATCGCCGGCAAACAGGTCGGCAACCGGCTGCCGGGAACGAGGCCGCGTGCCCTTGATCGGGCGGGCTTCCACGCGATTCCCTTGCATCTTGAGAAAACGCTCAGGCGAGGCACTCGCGATCTGCAACTGGCCGACATCAAAGAAGCCGGCGAACGGAGCACGATTCCGCCGCCGCAATCGCAGGTACAGTTCAACCGCATCGTCTGCGGCCGGGTGCAGCAACCGTTGCGCCAGGTTCACCTGGAAGATGTCGCCCGCATAGATGTAGTCGATGGCGGTTTGAACCGCTTCCAGGTAGCTGGCCTCGCTAAAGTTGCTCGCAAGATCGGCCGTGTGCGGCACCGGGTACTGCGGCGCGAGCTGGTTGGGGGGCAGGGGCGGCAGGGCACAGCGCGGCCGCTGCTGCGGCGCGGCCGGCGGTGCCGCCAGAACGGATTGAAACCGCTTCAACCGTTCAGCGGCCCGGCGGCGTCGGCGGGCAGGCTCCGTCTCGGGGAATCCCTGCGAGATGAGCCACGCCCTGCGCTGCTGGTGATCCCAGGCGAGCACCACGTCGTACAGGCCCATGGCCAGTTCCGGCGCGGTGAATTCATCCCAAGATGGCAGCGGCAACCGCTCCAGCCGCCTCCCCAAGTCGTATGAGAGCAACCCGGCCGCGCCTCCCTGAAACGGCGGCAGCCCTGGCACTGCCGGTACGGCATAGGGGGCCATCCGTTGCGCAAGCTGCGCCAGGCAATCTTCCGCCGGTTGCTGGTTGGAAAAGTCCGCTTTTCGCGGTGTCTCCATGAGGGCAGGACTGACGACGAACTCAAAGGGATCAGCGGCCAGGAAGGAGTAACGTCCCAGGCGGCCACCTGCCATCGAGCTGTCGAGAAACAACACGTGCGGCAAGCCTGCCAGGCGAAGAAAGGCGGCCTCGACGTCGGGAAAATCCGAACATTCGACCACCAAAGGAAGCCCATCCGGAGGAAATCCAGGCGAGTTGGCAGGCATCGCGGCGGGGGCTTCAGACATCAGGCAGAGGGCAACGGGGCAGAACGTTGAGCGGCGGCCGGTGCCGTGACAGCAGAGCCTGCAAGGCGTCGGCGCGTGAAAAAACAGGAAAAGGTTGCGGGTTACACCGGTTATTCGGCCGAAGATACGGCAGGAGCCTCGCATGTCTTCGCATCGCGAAGCGGCGCCGACACCACCGCGTGAGCAATCTGCCGAGTTCGGCGCTGCTCCCGGCGGGTTTCCCGCCATCCCTGTTGATTCTAGCCGCTGGTTCACTGCCTGAGGAAGGTGCGCCCGATGAATCGCGCCAAGTTTGCGCTGTTGATTGTAGCTGGCTGCGCGGCCGCTATCGGTTGCCGCATGTGCGCCCACCCTTACGATTGTCACGGCCCTACCTGGCTGGGCTGCCCCGGCGAACCGACCTGGGAGTTTGAGCGGGCAGGCTCGGCGTTCTCGGGGCACGGCATCGCAGGGCCGCACGATGTGTACATCGAGGGCGGTCAGCAACTGGAAGCCGTTCCAGCAAGGCCTACCGAATCGCAGCAGCAATCCAATCCGATGGAGCCTGCCGAGCCGAACCTGATGCCGCCGATCGACGGCACCGACAGAACCTTTCCCAACAGCATGACAACGGCGCCGCAGCATCCACGCCCTACGCGCAGCGCGCTGCGCAATCGGCGGTAGACGTGGAGTGATCGCGGAGCCAGTGAACATCCCCGGGCGCCCAGTGGGGGCGCCGCGCGTGTCAAGCCTGGGAGCGATTGGAGTTTGGCGCGGCTTGGCGTCCCAGGGATTGGTTGCAGCAACGGCGCGCCAGCATCCCCGTCACGGCGAGGATGTTGGCGCGGCGTGCTGCGCTATTCAGACGGCATTGGCCGGCCTTCAGCTTCGATCTGTCGGGCCAGTTCGTCCAGGTCCATCTCCGCCTGCATCGGCACCTTGCGGCATTCCTCCAGGCTGCGAAACCAGGTTGCCTGCCGCTTGGCGAACTGCCGTGTACGCAATTGGATCAAGGCCATGGTTTCGTCCAGCGGCCGCGCCCCTTCCAAGTGCTCAATCACTTCACGGTATCCCAGCGCTTGGGCCGCGGTTCGCGAAAGCGGCCCCGATGCCAACAGGCGTTTGACTTCGTCCACCAAACCGGCAGCGAACATGGCCTCCACCCGGCGGTCGATGCGGCGGTTTAGTTCCTCCCGCTGCCAGTCGAGCTGAAACACGCGGCAATGTTCACGGGGAACGGGCCGCTCAAACTGTTGCTGGTGAACGCTGATCGGTGTGCCCGTGACGTGGTACACCTCCAAGGCACGGATGATCCGCCGTGTGTCGTTGGGGTGCAGTTTGCGAGCGGCCTGGGGATCGACCGCCGACAACTCGCGGTGCAGTGCGGAGCTGCCCTGTTCGGCCGCCACGCTTTGCCAGCGAGCGCGCAGTTCCCAATTCGCGGGCGGCCCCTGAAAGATTCCTCGTAGCAGCCCCTTAAGGTACAGCGGCGTTCCGCCCACAAACAACGCCACGCGGCCCCGGCTTTCAATCTGAGCGACGGCATCGTGGGCCGCCTCGATATACTGGGCCAGGCTGAATTCCTCGCCCGGGGCGATCACGTCGATCAGATGATGTGGAACCTGGGCCCGCTCCTGCGGCGTGGGCTTGGCGGTGCCGATATCCATGCCGCGGTACAAGGCCATCGAGTCCATCGACACGATTTCGGCCTGAAGCCTTGCCGCCAGTTTGAGTCCCAGGGCCGTTTTGCCGCTGGCTGTCGGTCCGGTCAGGAACCAGCACCGCTGGGCAAAAGCAATGGGGGAGTGTTGACCTGCGCCGCTCAACGTGGTTCCCCGAAGGCCGAATCCTGGTACTCCATGAACTCCACCACTGCGCCGTCGCGCGTGAGGTAAAACCCGGCCCAAACATTCTCCAGCGCTTGAAAGGGCGGGAGCAGAACCTCCAGCCCCTGGGCCGCCTGTTCGATGGATTTTACCCGATAGGCCACGTGTGGCTGCGTCCGCACCGGGCCTTCAACGGGACTGTCGGGCTCGAACCGCAGCCATTCGATCTGGTATGGGTGCGATTCAAAGTTGGTGATCCACACCCTGGTAGCCGGCACGAAGATCTCACCAGGCTGTGGGACCGTGGTAATCATGCCGACGTGAGAAAACTCCATCAGGGATTACTCCGCAAGAATCTTAACAGGGGGGGCTTCTGCCGCACCTGGTGCGGCTATTTGCCGTCAGGTAGCGCCGTATTGGACGGGCACAAGGTGCCAGGCGACCGGCTCAAAGGGTGGTTAGCCCCCAGGGCATGCCGTTGGCGGTTTGCCAGGGCCCGCAGATTACCCTACCGCGGCGCCGCGATACCTGCAATTCGACGCGGTGCCGGTCAACATCGCGGGCTAGCCCCGAGGAGTGTTGACGATTGCGCAGCGACCGTCGGCCTCGTTCCTGGTCCATGCGTCCAGATGCGGCCACGGGCAACGGGCGCACTACCAACGGGGGGCGCAGAAGTCTTACGGCAGACTTGGAGAGTGGCCCCCTCAGCGAATTGCCTTCGGGCATAGATACGGGGAAAGCAGCGCGGACGCTGGCCGCGCAGTGTGGGGGGCTGCGCATAAAAAGAGGGCCTTCTTTCTGGGCGGACGATTCTTGAACAACACAGACTCGCGCTGTTCAACGATTCATCCAGGTCTGCGGTTCTGGACCGCAATACCGTTTCCCAGAAGAAAGCCCTGGGTAACGCCTGTACGATCCGCTTTTCAGGGTGATCGAAAGCTGTACGAAATTGGACGTAGCCGTTCCGCACATTTGTCTTTCAATCCATCCCACTGAATGGAATCGCACAGGTCGTTCACATACGTCGAAGAGCGTTAACCGCTCTTAAACGGTTGCAGTTTCTCCTACCCTGGGGTCAGCGGGCTTCCGCTCGACCTCCAGTTCCCAGCGCATGATGCGCGTCCCTTGGGGGGCTTCAAACCCCAACCGCACACGGTTCCCTTGCACTTTGAGTACCGTGACCGTGATATCGTGACCAACTTGGATCGATTCGCCGGGCTTCCTGCTGAGTACTAGCATCCTTGACTCTCCCTCGCTACGACCTTAAGTCCCCTCAGACCTACAATCCTTCTCAGGTGGCCCGTGGTTTGGCGGCGACCCGCTTGGTTAGGCGTAATATTCCTACGCTTGTAACGTTCCTAAGATCACTTTTTTGGAGCAATTTTCGGAAAGTTACTCAAGATGCGGCGCCCTCAAGAGTTACTGTCAAGCCGTTAGGACTGGTCTGCTGGCAACGTTTGTGGCACTTTTGCAGCAGGTGGTCAAAATTTGACCACCTGGTTGCATGGCTGCCATCCGTGCAACAGGTTCGCCCTAAAGTTTGACTGCAACTCTTCAGGGTCGCCGATCACCAGACGATGAGAGCGAATGGCGCGCCGGAGCTAGCAAAATGGGAGCTTGCGACAATTCGGCCGGGAACTTAACGCACGTGGTAGATTAGATAAACTGCCAATCCTCCTATTCTCCCTGCAGGGCCGGGTGTGACTGCTCGATCGCCAAATCGGTATCTCTTGGCCGGCGCCGCCGTGACGTATCTGATCGTCCTGACGCTGTGCCTGGTCACTCAGAACCCATTCTGGATTGCCGGCAGCCGCCAACGTACCGCTCGCTGGATGTTTGAACAGTTCATCTCGCCGGTCAGCCACCTGCTGGCGTTTCTCATCGCCGGGTTGCTGTGCGGCTTGGCCTGCACGCGCTCCATGCGGGCACCGGTACTCGGCATCTTGGCTTGTTACGCGCTGGCGACCGAAGGCTTGCAGTTCCTCATTCCCGACCGTACGCCCGAGTGGTCTGATCTGCTGCAAAATATGCTGGGGGTTTACCTGGGAATGGGGCTGGCCACGTGGTTGCGGCGGCACGAGGTTCCGGCGATCCGGCCGCAAGGCGGGGCGCCGCACTAGCGCGGTGCCCAAGGCCCTCCGCAGGCGGGGCATTCCCCAATGCGAGCGTGGTACAGCTAAACGGACCGGCTGCCGGCATAATGGGTGTGGCTTGCCATCGGCCAACCGCCTGGCCGGTGCCGCCCGCGCGTTTTCGCACAGGAAGCATGCCGTGATGAACGAGGTTCTAGAGTACCTTCGCCGCCTGGTGCGCCAGCCAGTAGACGAGATGACGCGCGCCCAGCGGATGCTGCGGTTCTGGGTCGATCTTGGCCGGTACGGCGCCCGGCAATTGGCCAAAGACCGTGCGACGGAGATGGCGGCTTCGCTCACGTTCCGCACGATCTTCAGCCTGGTACCGGTTGTCGTGCTCAGCATGCTGGTGTTTCGCGCCTTCATCGAGGAGGAACAAGCCAGCCGCTGGATCAAGAACGAGTTGAACCAGGTTTACGAGTTCCTGGGATTTTCGGCGCTGGTTGCCGACCCGTCGTACCTGGGGCCGATCCATGCCGAAGATGAAGATCCGCCCTCGCAAGAAGGCGCAGACGAAGCGGTGAACGACGCCACGGCCCCGGCGACCGATCCTACTGCAGAACCGCCACCCGCGGAGGCGCCGCCTGGCGGCGAACCGCTACCGCTCGATGGCGCCGGCCAGAATTCCACCAGCGAGCCGACCACCACGGCCGAGGAGGCCGCCCAGCTTCTGCCCCGGGCGAACCAGCCCGATGAGCCGCTTCCGCTGCCGGAACCCGAACGTGGCCTGGAATCGACCACGCCGCAGGCGGCCGCGCAACTCCGAGTCAGCCTCGACGACAAGATCGACGAACTGGTTCAACGTGCCTGGCAGACGAACCTGGGCAACGTGGGCATTGTGGGCATTATCGTGTTCGTATGGGCGGCGTTGGCGCTGTTGGTTTCCGTTGAAGATTCGTTCAACGTGATCTACGACTGCCCCAGTTCGCGGCGATGGCTGTCTCGCATCACCATCTACTGGACCGCGCTGACGCTCGGCCCAGTGTTGATTTTGGGCGGGATTTACCTGGCCAACCAGATTACCGAATGGAGCGCCGAGGCGCAGGGGGTCGGCTGGCTGCTGGGCGTGTTGGTGAGGCTGTTGAGCAACGTAGCCACGCTGGTCACAAGCTGGGTGTTGCTAACGGCCATGTACGTGGTGATTCCCAACACCCGGGTGCGAATCCGCTCGGCGATCGTCGGCGCGCTCGTGGCGGCCGTGCTGTGGGAGATTGCCAAGTGGATCTTCAAGCTGTACGTCACCAAGGCTTTGCCCTACTCGGCCCTGTACGGCTCGCTGGCGCTGGTCCCGCTGTTTCTGTACTGGCTCTACATCACCTGGCTGATCGTGCTGTTTGGCCTGGAACTGACAGCCATCCTCCAGAACATGCGCGGGCATTCTCTGGCGGAACAAGAGAAGCTGCGGCACAGCCAGCGGTTGATGTGCGATCCCCAGTGGTTCGTGCCCCTGATGGCGCGTGTCGCGACGGCGTTCCGGCAGGGCAAGACGGTCGATGTCGACGACCTGTCGCAACACCTGGAATTGCCGCGGATGACGGTTGCCTCGATGAGCAATCGGCTCGAACAGGCCGGTTTTCTGCACAAGGTCGCTCCCGCGGCCGACCAGACGCGTCTTGCGCTGGCCCGGCCGCCGGAGGAAATCCCCATTCGCGACCTGTTGGCGCTCGGCCGCAAGGTTTCCAAGCACGATGTCGATCACCTGGACGGCGCCGATTGGAACTTTGTGCGGAAGTTGATGCTCCTGCAGGAAGAAGCCGCGGGCGATCTGACCCTGGCCGCATTGACCGACCCGCCTCCCAATGCGGCAACGAACGGTCAGCCATCGTCGCACCAGTCCAACGGCGCAGAGTGAGCAAGGCCGCGGCACAGGACCGTGGCGTACCCCCCCGGGGATGGCCGCCATGGCGCGGAAAACCCGCAGTCATTCAGCGCGGTGCCCGCACATCATCCTGCCGCAGCGCAGCAAGATCGATTTCCGTGGCCAACGGTCAGGCGCGGCTCCATTCGGTGCCGGTGGGGCGATCCTCCAGCACGATGCCCATTGCGGCAAGTTCGCCGCGAATCTTGTCGGCCATCGCAAAGTTCTTGGCCTTGCGGGCATCGGCGCGGACTTCGATCAGCAGTTGGACCAACCGGCCCACCAGTTCGTCATCGGCGCCGGCGGACGGCGTTTGGGGTTCCTTGCGGAACAGGCCCAGCACGCCGCCTATCTCCTTGAGCAGCAGGGCGCCTTGTTTGAGTTGGGCGATCTTGCCGGCATCGGCCTGGCCCGACTCCAGCTTTTCCTGTTCGACAAATCGGTTCAGGGCGTGGACGATTTCAAACAGCGTGGCGATACCGCCGGCCGTGTTGAAGTCGTCGTCCATCTTCTCCTGGAACCGCTCGCGCTGCTGCTGGAGTTCTTCCAGCAATGGGCTGCCATCGGATTGAAATGTGCTTTGGGCTCCAACCGTGGCGGCTTCCAGGCTGTAGAAGTCTTCGCCGGTCACCCGCTGGTAGCGTTTGAAGAAGCGATAGAAGGTTTCCAGGCGGTCGGCCTGTTTTTCGATTTCGTCTTCGCTGAACAGGATCGGGCTGCGGTAATGCGTGGACAGCAGCAGCATCCGGATTGCTTCCGGTGAGTGCCGCGCGAGCAATTCGCTGAAGGGACCGGCCCCCGTCGATTTGCTGATCTTGGCGGCGGCCTGGGCTTCCTGGTCGCCGGGGGCGAGCGATCGCGTGCTGCGGCCGCCTACCTTGCCTGCCTCGTCGGCCGCTTGCATCAGGCCGTTGTGCATCCAGTACTTTGCCTGGGGCTTGCCGTGGCAGCACTCGCTTTGCGCAATTTCATTCTCGTGGTGGGGAAATACCAGATCGAGACCGCCGCCATGGATGTCGAAGGTTTCGCCCAGCAGTTCGCGGCTCATGGCCGAGCACTCGATATGCCAGCCAGGCCGCCCTTTACCCCAAGGGCTATCCCAGGAAGGCTCACCGGGCTTGGCGCTCTTCCACAGGGCGAAGTCCATCGGCGAGCGTTTGCGGTCGGCAGTTTCGCCCCCCGCCCCCTGCATGTGTTCCAGGCTGCGGTTGGAGAGTTTGCCGTAGTCGGGGTCGCGGGTCACGTCGAAGTACACGTCGCCATCGGCCACGTAGGCATATCCGCGGTCGATCAGTTGCTGAATGAACTGGATGATGCCGCCCATGTTTTCGGTGGCGCGGGGGAAGTGGTCGATCAGGTCCACGCCCATCGCCGCCAGGTTGTTCATGTAGTCGGCGGTCATCTCCTCGGCCAGGGCCTTCATCGACATGCCGCGGCGGTTGCTCTCGTTGATGAGCTTGTCGTCAACATCGGTGATGTTCACCACCAGCGTGACATCGAACCCACGGTACATGAGGTAGCGCTTGACGACATCGAAGATCACCGGCCCGACCATGTGCCCGATATGGCTGGGCTTGTAAACCGTGGGGCCGCACAGGTAGATGCCTACCTTGCCCGGCTGCACGGTCTCGAACACCTCCTTGCGATTGGTCAGCGTGTTATAGACGCGGATCACCGAGGTTTCCGATTCGGCGAGCTCTTGGAGGTTAGCTTTGCCAGCTAGCATGATTCGATCAGCACCACGGTTTGAGCCATCATTGCTTCTTGCCGTCCGACGGGGCCGACGTACTCACCGGTCTTGGCCTTGAGCCCTACCTGGGCCGGATCGACCTTGAGCAGTTCGGCCAGCCGCCGCCGAATGGCCACCTTATACGGTAATATCTTCGGACGTTGCGCGAAGATGATGCAGTCGATGTTGACCACTCGCCAGCCAGCCTCGTGGACTTGCTGTAGCGCCAACGATAGCATCTCGGCTGAATCGCGGCCCCGGTTGGCTTCGTCGGTATCGGGAAACATCTCGCCGATATCGCCCAGCCCTGCCGCTCCCAGCAGCGCGTCGGTCACCGAATGCAGCAGTACGTCGGCATCGCTGTGGCCAATGAGGGCCTGATCATGCACGATCTCCACGCCGCCCAACAAGAGGGTATTGCCAGGGCCAAGCCGATGGGTGTCGTGGCCGATGCCTACTCTGAACACGTCTGCTTCCGTTCCCTTCCTCAAAGAAATGGTTGACCGGTGCGGCGTTCACCCCAATCTCGCTGCGCGCCGCTGCCATTGACGCCACTGCATGCAGCCCCCCCCTCAGAGCATCACGGCACGCCCGTGACTGGCGATTGCGCGCCCAGCCGCTTGGGGCAATCGCCCTTGAATGCTGTGGTTATATCGGCCGTGGCCTGGAACCTCAACGCGGCCCAATGGGCGGTATCGATCGGCGCCCCACGATGCTAGCAGGGGGGACTGCTCCTTCGCACCCAGGCGTTTGCGGCGCCCCCTCTACCAGGGCAGGCTGCCCCCCCCTGCGGAGTGCGGCCCGAGACGGATTATTCGTCGCAACCAAAGACTGCGTAGCATCTTACGACATTGACGCAGCTTTGACAATCTGCTGACGCTGACCAGACACCGCTGCCAGCGATCTTCTCTAGAATTTCCTCGTATCGCGCCGGGCCGTTCCGTCTCCATCGGCTGGACCTCCTGGCACGGCAGCGCCGGACGAATCCCGCGCTGTGGCATTTGCTCCCCCTGGGGGCCTTTCAAACTCCCAGGGCACTCGCATAGGGGCGCTTCGGTCGGCGGGCCCAAAAAGAACCGCCGCCGGTGAACGAGGAGTGATAGCCTTTTGCAGATACGCAGCCGTAAGGTACCCGGCGGCTGCCAACAGGATGGAGTTCCTCCGTTGAGTACAGAATTGCACCCCGATCCCACGCCCGCCTTCCGACACCGCGGATCGAAGTTTCCCGCGACTGCCAACCGGGCCCATCACGCCTTACCTCTGGGCCGCAACGCGCTAAAGCCGCCCGCCAATCCCAACCAACTGGTCAAGCTCAAGTTCACGTCGCCCGACAAGTTCTTGAACGCGCTGCGAAGCCGGGTGGACGAATACTTTTCCAGCACCGGCCTGCCGCGCCGCGATTGCCCCGCCATGTACCGCAAGACCGCGGTCGTGATGGCCTGGTACGTGGTAACGTACGTGCTGCTGGTGTTCTTTGCCACCACGCTGTGGCAAGCTATTCCGCTGGCGATCCTGGTGGGCATGGCCATGGCGGCCATCGGCTTCAATATCCAGCACGATGGCGGCCACAACGGTTATTCAGACCGGCCCTGGGTGAATCGCCTGGCGGCGATGACCATGGACATGCTCGGCGCCAGCTCCTACATCTGGCGGCAGCAGCATAACGTGGTCCACCATTCCTACGCCAATATCCATGAGCACGACGCCGATATCGACCTGAGCGTGTTTGGCCGCCTTTGCCCTAGCCAGAAACGCTACTGGTTCCATCGCTGGCAGCACATTTACTTGTGGCCGCTGTATGGGCTGGTTGCCATCAAATGGCAGTTTGTGGACGATTTCCGCGACTGCATCAAGGGCCGGATTTGCGGGCACCGCTTCCCGCGTCCCCGCGGCAAGGAACTGGCGATCCTGGTGGGTGGCAAGCTGTTCTATGCCACCACGGCCCTGGTGATCCCGATCATGCTGCACGGCTGGTTGATCGGGATCTCGTTCTACCTGCTGGCCAGTTTCGTGCAGGGCGTCATCATGTCGACCGTGATCCAATTGGCGCATGCCGTGGGCGAAGCAGAGTTCCCGCTGCCCGCCGAAAACGGCCGGATGGAAACCTCCTGGGCCGTCCATCAAGTACTGACCACCGTGGATTTCGCCCGCGATAGCCGCATTGTCTCGTGGTACACGGGTGGGCTCAACTTCCAGACCGAGCATCACCTGTTTCCGCGCATCTGCCACGTGAACTATCCGGCGATCTCGAAGATCGTCCAGCAGACGTGCCACGAGTTTGGGCTGCCCTACCGGGAGTTTCCCACGTTCTGGGCAGGCGTCGTGGCCCACTACCGTTGGCTACGGCAGATGGGCCAGCCCGAAACCGCCATGGAATCCCAGGGGGATTCCTCACTCGCGGAAATTGCCCAGCCGTCGGAACCGCAGAAAGAGACTGCCACTTGCGCTACAGGTAGCGGAGCTCCGGCAGCGGCAGATCCCGCGGCCATCGCCATGCGTTACTAGTAGGCCCGCCGCGCCACGTTCGGCCAGAACCCATACCTGGTCGGTAACTCCAAAGTCCATCGTTCCGTCCTAAGCTGCCGCTGTGCCAAAAGGGAATCGCCCACACCGGGCGCCCCTCGTCGGCACAGCGGTTGCTTGCATTCTGGGGAGATGCAAATTCGTACCAGCGCATGGAAGCGATCCGCTTCAGGAGAGGTTTCACCATGACGGATACAACGGTAACCAAGGTGTCGTCCGAACATTCCCCCCGGGGTTCCTTGGGCCAAAAGTACCTGGCGTCGGGGGTGAACCTTGCCATGCGGTTGTGGGAGAAAGAAACGCCCGATGCTGAAAAAGAAGAATCGGCGCGCGATTACGAAACCGTAGGCTACGTGATTCGCGGCCGGGCCGAACTGGAACTGGAAGGCCAGAAGATCAAGCTCGAGCCCGGCGATTGCTGGGTCGTCCCCAAGGGGGCCAGGCATTGCTACCACATCCTGGAACCGTTCACGGCCATCGAAGCGACCTCCCCGCCAGCCCATGTCCACGGTCGCGATGAATAGCCCGCCGAAACGTTAAGTCTACACCACGGGCGGCAGTGTCGCCGCGGCGGTGCAGGCTGAACGTCTGCCTGCCGTCTTGCGAGCGGTCATCGTGCGCGGCCCCGGGAGTAGTGGCACCTGTGGGGCGGCAATTCGCCGCACGCAGCGACGGTAGCGGCTGCCGTGCGACACGGTCCTGCATCTGCTGGCGAAACACCCGTCGCGGCCGTGTCGGTGCCACTTGCACCAGGAACCGCTCATGGAAACCAATCGCGAACAGCAGCAGCGAGAGTTGGAACGTCGGGCGGTCGTGGATCTGGACGCCCCGGCGCCCCCATTCGATTACAACCCTTCATCGTGGAGCCAGCGGATTCCTATTGCAGTCATCGCCAGTTTCGGCGTGGTCATTTCCACTTACCTGGCACTGTATGAATGGGGGCTGATCGACGGTGTGTGGGACCCGATCTTTGGCGTGCAGTCGGAGCAGGTGCTTACGTCCAGCGTCGCCAAGACGATGCATTACTGGTTTGTGATCCCCGACGCTGCCCTGGGCGCCATCGCTTACCTGGGAGACGCCATCTTGGGACTGGCCGGTGGAACCCGGCGCTGGCAACACCGTCCCTGGATGGTGATCCTGTTCGGGATTGACGTTATTCCGCTGGGGATCGTGAGCGCGGTGCTCGTCGCCTTGCAAGGCGCGGTCGTGGGGGCGTGGTGCTTCTTGTGCCTGGTGACTGCCGTCATCTCGCTCACGCTCGTCTATTTCGCATACGACGAGGTTTGGGCTTCCATTACCTATCTGTACCGCGTGTGGAAACACACCAGGAGCACGAAACTGCTGTGGCGGGCGTTCATCGGGCGACCGTTTCCCGAGGCCGACCGCATCGCCATGCTGGGCAGCCCTGGCAAACGCCGCAAAGGCCGTTTTTCCCGAAGCTTTGATCCCTCGCGCCAACCGGCCAGCAGTTAGAACAGGTCCACCTTTATTGAGGGGCAGCACGCCGATCCAAGCGGCCAAAATGCGAAAGGTTCAGCCATGTGGGCACGCACCGTCGAAGCCGTTCTGGGCTGCTGGCTGGCGATCAGCCCGTTCATTTTCCGCCATGCTCCCGAGGATACGTACCTTTGGGCGCATGATTTTACGATGGCGGGGCTGGTGTTCCTGTTCGCGGTGCTGTCGTGGTGGCAGCCCACGCGTTATGCCCACGCAATGAACATTGTTGCCGCTCTTTGGCTTGTAGGCGGGGCCTACTTCCTTGCGTCAACGCCTGCCCCGGCGGCTTTTCAGAATCACGTGATGGTGGGGCTTATCCTGCTGATGTTTGCCATCGTACCCAACGATGCGGAAATGCCCTCAACGGCCTGGCTCGACCATTACGAACGGCAAGGGGATGCCTCGTGGCGTACCCCCGCCGATCGCCCCTCCGCGGGGTAGATACTGGTTAGATACGGGATAGATAGCTGGCGCGAACTATCCTGCGATGCGCAATGGCTCGCGGCGACGCCCGCCGTCCATACGTCGCGACACTTCGGCGGCGGATGCAGCGCATTACGTGCCGAAGGCCGGCGGAAGAGCGAATCAAAGGTGGTACTTGTCAATCTTTCGGTAGAGCGTGCGCTCACCGATCCCCAGCATGGATGCGGCTTCCTCGCGATTTCCGCCGGTGAACTTGAGGGTTTCGGCGATAAACATCCGCTCGACGTCGTCCAGCGGCCTGCCAACCAGGTTGCTGAGCGGCGTGCCGCCCGATTCGCCGTCGGTTTCGGTGGCAGCCGGATGCTCAACCAACTCCGGGGGCAGGTCGTCCAGGTCCAGCACGCCGTCGAAATCGACCACCACCATCCGTTCGATCACGTTGCTTAGCTCGCGGACGTTGCCTGGCCAGTCGTGGGCGATCAGCACCCGCCGGGCTTCGGTGGACATTCGTTTGATCGTCCGCTCGTGCCGTTTGGAGAACAGCTTGATGAAATGGTCGATCAGCAGCGGGATGTCCTGGCTGCGTTCGCGCAGGCTGGGCAGCCGCACCTCGACCACGCGCAACCGGTGGTAAAGGTCCTCGCGGAACGTGCCCTTGGCGATGGCGTCCTTGAGATCCTTGTTCGTCGCCGAGAGGACACGAACATTCACCTTGATCGGGTCGTTCGCCCCCACCCGCGTAATCTCTCCGGCCTCCAGCACGCGGAGCAGCTTACTTTGCGTGGCCAGCGGCATGTCGCCCACTTCGTCCAGGAACAGCGTACCGCCGTTAGCGAACTCGAATTTGCCGGCCCGATCGCGGGCGTCGGTGTAGATGCCTTCCACGCTGCCGAACAACTCCACGTCGAGGATGTTTTCCATGAACGACGCGCAGTTGAGGGCCACAAACGGCTTTTTCTTGCGAGGGCTGTTCTGGTGAATCGCCTTGGCCACCAGTTCCTTGCCGGTGCCGTTCTCGCCGGTGATGAGCACCCGCACATCGGTCGGCGCGATCCGTTTGAGCATCTCGATGAGTTGGTTCATCTTCGGACTGGAACCGATGATGCCCTCGAAGCCGAACCGCTCGTCGAGTTGGCGGTACAGTTCGGCATTGGTGCGGCGGAGGCGGAGGTTCTCAGACGCCTTTTCGACGACCGCCCGCAGTTCCTTGATGTCCAGCGGCTTGAGCAGGTAGTTGAAGGCCCCCTGCTGGATGGCCTGCACGGCACTTTGGATGGTGCCGTGCCCCGTCAGCAGGATCACCTCGCTATCGGGCAGGACTTTTTTGGTTTCGACCAGGACGCCGATGCCGTCGATTTCGTTCATCACCAGGTCGGTGATGACGACGTCGTAGGTTTCGCGGCGAACCTTTTCCACGGCTTCCGGGCCAGAAGTGGCGATGGCGCAGTGGCAGCCCACCCGTTCGAGGGCCTCGGCCACGGTTTCGGCGTGGGCCTGGTCGTTATCGACGATCAGCAGGTGAATGGGCGTTGAAACGGTTTCTGTCATAGCGACGAATCATACCGCAATGGTCCTGCCCTGGAAAAGCGGGGCGGCCGGGCGGCTTGTGCCTCGCAGTGCCCCCCCTCAGCAATTCCAGCCCGCATTTCCCTGCTAAGGAGCCCGGGAGCCGCATAACTGGCATCGACAGCAATTGGCATTGGCGGCAAAATGCCGGTCCGTTCAACCGGGGGGGAGGCTGCTGGCTGTTCAGGCGCCGCTGGCGCATCAATCAGGAGCAAATTGCCATGGTGGAAACCCGTATGACCAACGATCGTGCCTTGGAAATCGGATCAGGCCGGTGCCGCAGGTGGCTCCTCGCGGCCAGCGTCGTGCTTTTGGCGGCCGCGACGGGGGCCAAGCCCGCCAACGATCGACTTCCGCCTCGCGGGACCACGGTGGCCCTCATCAATCTCAAAGAGGTATTTGACAATCACCCGTCATTCATGCGTCGGACGGAAGAACTCAAGCAAGCGGTGGAAACCTTCGAGGCCGAACTTAAAGCCAAACGCGATGAAATCTCGGAGTTGCAGCGCAGGTTGGCAAGTGAGTCCATGCCGAAGGCCCAGCGTGAAAAACTGGAATCGCAGGTACGGGACGGCACGAAGGCGCTGAGCTTGGAAGTCACGCTCGCCAAGAAGGTGTTTATCCAGCGAGAGGCCGCCGTTTACGCCAGCATCTACCAGGATGTGCAACACGTTATTCGCGAATACATGCAAGAGCATGGTATCGACCTGGTGATCCGGCGATCGGACCATCTTCGCTCGGACGACGTCGAGCAAATCGAAAAGCGGCTCAATGCGCCGATTGTCTGCTTTGCCGATCATTTGGACATTACGGATGCCATCCTCGCCCGCTGCGTCGCCAGGGAGCGCCTATTATTCGACGAACCTGTCGAGGCGCCACTGGCCGATTAGGCGATGGACGGCCGGCGGTCCGCAGGTAACGCCCGTTTGCGGCGGGTGGATAGGGAATTTTATCGACTCGGCAGCGCCGGGGAGGCGGCTTTGGCCAACTCCGCGGCCAGGGGGGATTGACAGCGCCGCCGGGCGCCCCAGAATAGCTATGCTGCTTGCCGGAGTGGCGGAATTGGCAGACGCGCTGGATTCAAAATCCAGTTCTCGCAAGAGAGTGTGGGTTCGATTCCCACCTCCGGCACTTCACACTTCTTCCCGCGATACATCGCCGGGCCAATCGCATAGGGCGTCGGCCAGCCTTCCGACTCAATGACGGTAACTGCCTGTGGTTACCGCGGCGGCCGATAGGCCCCGCATGTTGTGTCCTACGGTGCGACTCACGGTGCCCTCGATGGGGCCATTAGAAAATTGCCGTCAGCCCGGCAGCAATTCGCTGTACCAGAACGGCTCGCGCCATACAATTTCGCCGATGTTGTGATTTACTGGGGCGGCAAAGCCCGGCCCATCGTACACAAAGCTGTGAAACTCGCCGTTCTCGCCGCAAGTGTCCACGCCATCGGGCAATTGGGACACAAAGGTTCGCGTGAGTGGCTGCCCGCAGTGATGGCGGCCCAAGACGCGGCCATCCACGCACACGGTGACCGCGCGGAAGCCCGCTTGCCAGAAGGTCTCCATCACGGCCGCTGGTGCCTGCCCCCACATCGGGAAGTGCAGTTTCAGGCCCAATTGGGCGTAAATCTTCTCGCGGTAATCGCGCACGTCCTGCAAGTACAAGTCGCCAAAGATCAGCCCTTCCACGCCGTGCTGGGACTGTAGGGCGCGGCACGTTTCGGCCAGCGTGCGCTCGTACGTATCGTTGCTGACGAGTGTCACGGGAGGTGGTGTTTGCGATTCCCGCGGCGTTGGGGTCGGCTGCCCGTTCGATGAAGGCAGAAACATCTCGAACAGTCTTAGGCCCATCGCCTGCGCCTGGCGCGCAATCAGCTCGCGCCGGACGCCGTGCATGGTGACACGATCGTAGGCCGCGGTGAACGTGGTCAGTTGGCCTACCACTTCCAGGGAAGGATCCCGACGCGCCGCGTGCCAGGCCAGGATGCTGTCCTTACCGCCGCTGCTGCACAGCACGACTTTCATGGCCGAACCTCGCGCGGTGTGCCCGTGCGCCAGGCGACATGCGGCGCGGCAGGGGACGCTGGCTCCGGCGAGGCCTCTGGCGGTTGCGCGGCCGGGCATGCCAGCACGTGCTCCAACAGGTAATCGAGCAGGATCGTAGCCGCCAGCTTGTTTGGTACCGGATAGCCGCGGCCCAGGTCGGGGTCGGAATGAATCGCCGGCCGGTGGTTGGGCAATCCCACACAGCTTGGACAGCCTTCGGTGCAGTGGCAACCGCCGACAATCTGGCGGCAAATCGTGAGCAACTCCGGCAGGTGCTCAAAGCCCTTGGCGCAGTGGCCCAGGCCGCCGGGATACCGGTCGTACAGGATCATCGTCGCCAGGCCCAGGTTTTTGCTATCGACCACGCCGCCAATGTCGCGCACGTCGCTCATGGCCACCAGGGGCAAGGCGACCATCGCGAGGTTCTTGACGCCCACGAGGCCTTCGGAAAGCTGCAGGCCGCTCTGCTTGAGATGGAGCCTGGCCGCATCGCCGGGGGTGAGCCAGCAGGCGGTGGTACTCAGGGTTTGGGCCGGGATATCCACGGGGCCCAGGCCGATATTTTCGCGGGTGTTGAACTTGATCTTCTTGAAGGCCACGGTTTGCCAGGTGACATCCACATCGCCCAGCCCCCACTTGCCGCCGGACCAAGGGGTTTCGCGCACGTCTTGAGGCTGCGTGATCCGCACGCTGCTTTCCAGCACAGCTTGGGTGTAGTAGTCCGTTTCCTGCCGAACCACATAAGCAATTTTGCCTTGCAGGTCGAGTTCACGAACGAGGTAGGTTTCGCCGTGGTGCAGGTAAACGGCTTCCGGATAGATCAGTTCCGGGGCACTGATCGCGTCGACATTCGCAATCACGTTGTGCGAAGGTTGCACCGCGCCCGGACGACCGCCGCCGCGTGGTGGAGGTTCGCCCGGTACCGGTTGTGCCCCCCAGAGTACGATGCTGAACGTGTTGTCGCTCATGTGCCGGAGGCTGATATTGACCGCCGGGTTGCGACCGCCGGCATAGTAGTAACGGCCGTCCAGTTCGTTCAGTTCGTGCGCCTCGTGCAGCAATCCGGCCAGGGTGCCACACAGCGGCCCAAACCGCTGATTGTCGGCGTCGTCCAACGGCAGTTCAAAGGCGGCCGCCGCCAATTGCCGGGCCAGCACGTAGGGGTTCTCGGGATCGACCACGGCGTGCTCGGTCGGCATCCCAAAGAAGTGCTGAGGGTAGCGGACCAGGTACTGGTCGATCGGATCGTTACTGGCCACCAAGACGGCCAGGCTATCGCCGTGTCGCCGGCCCGCCCTGCCCGCCTGTTGCCAGGTGCTGGCGATGGTCCCGGGATAGCCGACCAGCAGCGCCACGTCGAGTGAGCCGACATCGATGCCCAGTTCCAGCGCATTGGTCGCGGCGACGGCCTTCAGCCGCCCGGCAAACAACTCCTGCTCGATTTCCCGGCGCTCCAGCGGAAGATAACCGCCCCGGTACGCCCGCACCTGATTGGCCGCCGGATGGGAAGCGGCCGCCAAACGCTGCTGGGCATAGCGATGCACTAACTCGGCCTGCTGCCGAGTGCGGGTGAACGCCAGCACCTGCGCGCCATGTTCAATCGCTGCGGTCATCAGATCGACGGCATCATCGGTCGCACTGGCCCGGGCCAGCGAATCGCTCCCCAACGGGCAAGGGTTCCACAAAGCGAAATGCTTTCGGCCCCGCGGCGAACCATCATCGGCTACAACGGCCACTTCGCGGCCAATCAGCCGCGACACCAGTTCGGCCGGATTGGCGATGGTTGCACTGGCGGCGAGAAATACCGGGTGAGCATCGTAATGCGCGCACACTCTTTGCAACCGCCGCAAGACACAAGCTACGTGCGCTCCGAGAATGCCCCGGTACATGTGGGCTTCGTCCACGACCACGTAACGCAGGTTGCCGAAGAACCGGGCCCACTTGGGATGGTACGGCAAGATCGAAGCGTGGAGCATGTCGGGATTGCTCAGCACCAGGTTGGCTTCCGCCTTGATCCGTCGCCGCTGGGCCGTGGGGGTGTCGCCGTCGTATACGCCGGGGCGGAAACGGCGGGCTGCCTCGTCCACCGGCGAAACCAGCGACAACAGGCCCTTCAGTTGGTCTTGCGCCAGGGCCTTGGTGGGAAACAGGTACAGCGCCCGGGCATCGGGATCGGCCAGCAGCGTCTCCAAGATCGGCACGTGATAGCACAGGCTCTTGCCGCTGGCCGTTCCCGTGGTCACCACCAGATCGCGGCCGGCACGCGCAAGCTGAAGCGATTCCACCTGGTGCGTGTAAAGCCGCTCGACACCAGCACTCGCGAGCAACTGTGCCAGCAGTGGCGGGAGTTGCGGCGAAGGTGAATCGAAACGTCCTTCACGGGCAGGCAGTGCATGCACGTATGCCAGTTGCCCTCGATAGCCAGGCCGATGCTCAAGCGCAGCCAGGAACGACACCACATCCATGAGTCATGATCCACGGCGGAAGGAAATGTGTACGTCAGTACATTAGCAAAGAAATTTAGCGTCCCGCAAGACGTGCTGTTGTCACCGCCCCTGGTGATGGTGCGAGCCGGTGTGAGTGCCGGAAGGTTCCCACCAGCCCGCAAAGAATGCGCCCGCCAGCATCGACCTATCAAAACAAACAGCCGGCCAGCGTGCTGCGCCCCCCGGCAAGCGGAAGCGGCACAGTACGGTTGGCCGGCTGGTGGCTTATCGAAACCTGATCTTTAAGGACCGGCGGTTACACTTTGATGAACACGCGCATGGCTGTCCGCCATGGCCCAGCGCCAGCCCTCGATCTAATGGGACCGGCGGTTACACCTTGAGGAACTCTTCGCCGGGCTTCCAGTTGCAGGGGCAAAGCTCGTCGGACTGGATGGCGTCCAGCACCCGGAGCACTTCCTGCACGTTGCGGCCCACGCTCAGGTTGTTGGCCGAGGCGTACTGAATCACGCCTTGCGGATCGACAATGTACGTAGCGCGGAGGCACACGCCCGCCTCGGGATCGAGAATGCCCAGGTCGGCTGCCAGTTTCTGGGTGGCGATGAGCGGGAACTTCAGTTGCTTGAGGTCCTCGTGGCTCTGGCACCAGGCGAGGTGGGAGTATTCGTTGTCGGTGCTGCCGCCGACCACCGCGGTGTCGCGGTCAGTGAACTCTTGAAGTTGCCGGTTGAACTCGGTGATCTCAGTCGGGCAAACGAAGGTGAAGTCCTTCGGATAGAAGAAGTACACCACCCACTTGCCGGCAAACGATTCGTTGGTGAACTCCTGGATGCTGTCCTTGTCCGGCCCCACACAACCGGCCGTCTTGAACGCAGGGAACTTTTCTCCAACGGTTAACATGCACAGTCTCCTTTCCTGAAAGCGCAAACAGAACCCAACGTCATAGTGAAGTTGCCTGAAAGTTGCTCGCCGAGAAGGGGGACCGGCGTTGACAGCCTGGTAGCGCCAAGGCTGTAGCAGCGCTGCTGCGGGTCAAGATGCAGGCTGCGGCGTGCCCCCCGGGCGGCGTCTTCTTATTCTAGGGATGCCATCGCCATAGGTGAAATATATAATTCCTATAGCCATTATAGGAATCGCCAATGGAAATGCACCAGCTCCAGTACTTTGTGAAAGTGGCCGAACTGGGGAACTTCACGCGCGCGGCGGAAGCCTGTTTGGTCTCCCAACCTTCGCTCAGCCAGGCCATTTTGAAGCTCGAGCGCGAGCTTGGCCAGCCCCTGTTCG
>CAZEEG010000082.1:0-7049 GCA_964511065.1 uncultured Pirellulales bacterium
CGTAATCGAACACGGCAACCTGGGTGTTGGGCGTGACGCCCTGGTCTTCGTAGCCGAACCGGCCGCCCAGCGAGAACACGCTCTGCGGCAGCTTGGCGCCGGGGATGCCCCAGCGGGCGATGTCCATTTGATGCACGCCCTGGTTGCCGATGTCGCCGTTGCCGGTTTCCCAGAACCAGTGCCAGTTGTAGTGGACCAGGTTGCGGTGGAATGGCAGTTCCGGCGCGGGGCCCAGCCACAAGTCGAAGTTGAGGGTGCTGGGCACCGGTTCCACCGGCTTGAATCCGATGCTGCCCCGCGGCTTGTAGCAGTAGCCCTTGGCTACCAGCAGCTTGCCGTACCGGCCCGTCCGCAGCAGCTCGGCGACCTTGGCCCAACCGCTGCTGGAGCGGCTTTGGGTGCCGTGTTGCACGATGCGGTTGTACTTGCGGGCGGCTTCGATGGTTTGCCGGCCTTCGAACACGTTGTGGCTGGACGGCTTCTCCACGTACACGTCTTTGCCGGCCTGGCAGGCCCAAACCGTCATCAACGAGTGCCAATGGTTAGGCGTGGCGATGCTGATGGCATCGAGATTCTTGTCGTCCAGCGCTTCGCGAATGTCCTGTACGAGCTTGGGACGGTTGCCGCCCTTCTCGACCACGGTTTTCTCGCGTGAAGCCCAGGTGGTTTGATCGGGATCGATCAGGTAGGTCACCTGCACGTTCTTCATCCCGGTGTAAGCGCTGATGTGAGCGCTCCCGCGCCCGCGCACCCCGGCGACACCAACCCGGATGGTTTCATTGGCGCCCAGCACTTTCCCGGACGATTTCGTACCGGCAATCACGATCCCGGTGCCGATCGACGCGGCGAGCGACTGCTTGAGGAACTGGCGGCGTGTTCGACGGCTCATAGCGTACATCTCCTGGCGTAATGCGAACTTCGGCCATCCGGACCTGCTTCAGGCGGCGACCAATCGTGGCGTTAGGCCGATTATGGTGGCCGGCGTCGGCAATGTCCAAGAAAATGTGACGGCCCGGCGGCCCGCTCGTTCGCGTGCGCGCCGAGGCCGCCCCCAAGGTGCTGGACGCCGGCCCAAGATTTTGCATAGTACAGCGGATGGCACGCGGTGGACAGGGTGTAACGGCCGCCCCCCGCGGTACCGGCCCCATCCTCCTATTGCATTTGAGGAGCGCATGACGCGGATTCTGATACAGAACGGGCGAGTGATCGATCCCAGCCAATCGCTGGATCGGGTGACGAATCTGCTCATTGAAAACGGCCGGATCGCCGCCATCGATCGGGATGTCCCCACCGGCGAAAACGCCGACGGCGGTGCCAATCTCCAGGTGATCGACGCCGCCGGGCGGATCGTCGCGCCAGGCTTCATCGACCTGGGCACCGAACTGCGCGAACCCGGCTTCGAAGAAGACGAAACCATCAAGACCGGCACGGCCGCCGCGCTGGCCGGCGGCTTCACCACCGTGGCCTGCCTGCCCGGCACCGATCCTCCCATCGACAGCCAAGGCACCGTGGAGTTTGTGCAGCACCAGGCGGAACGGGCCAATCACTGCAACGTGGTGGTGATCGCCTGCGTGAGCAAAAATCGCGAAGGCAAGGAATTGGCCGAGATTGGCCAACTGGTGCAGGCCGGGGCGGTGGCATTCAGCGACGGCGATGCCCCCATCGCCAACGCCGAGTTGATGCGCCGCGCGTTCCAGTACAGCCTGATGTTCGACAAACCCATCCTGAGCCACGCCGAGGTGAAGGAACTCACCAACCAGGGCGTGATGCACGATGGCCTCGAAAGCCTCATCCTCGGGCTGCCCGGCATGCCGGCGGCGGCCGAAGAAGTGATGGTCAGCCGCGATATCTCACTGGCCGAAGCCACCGGTGGCCGATTGCACATCCTCCAGGTTTCAACAGCCGGCAGTGTCGAAATCCTCCGCCGCGCCAAGGCCCGCGGTGTGAAAGTAACCGCCGGGATCAGCCCTCACCTGTTCACGCTCAACGACCGGTGCCTGCGCGCCTTTGATTCCAACTATAAGACCAATCCGCCGCTCCGGTCCGAGCGCGACGTCGAAGCCTGTATGGGTGGGCTGATCGACGGCACGATCGACGTCATCTGCAGCCAGCACGCGCCGCACGCCCAAGAAAAAAAGATGCAGGAACTGGACCTGGCGCCCTTTGGCATCGTGGGGCTGGAAACCGCCCTGGGTCTGGCTGTGACACAACTGATCGAGCCGGGCCATCTCGACTGGCCGGCGACCCTGGCCCATCTGACCTGCCACCCCGCCGCGGTGTTAGGGCTGCAAGGCAAGGGTACCCTGCGGCCCGGCGCCGACGCCGACATCACCATCATCGATCCCGACGGACAGTGGGAAGTCGATACCGCGCGGTTCCATTCCAAGAGCCGTTGCAGCCCGTTCCACGGGCGGCGGATGCGGGGGCTGGTAGAAATGGTGATCGTGGGTGGAAAAGTCAAATACCGCGCCGCGAGCCTCGTCAGCTAAGCCCGAATCGAAGCTCCCGCTCCACGCACCCACTCACTCCACCGTGACGCTCTTGGCCAGGTTGCGAGGTTTATCGACATCGCAACCCCGCAGCACGGCGATGTGGTAAGCCAGCAGCTGCAGCGGGATCATCGTCACGATCGGTTGGAGAAAATCCTCCACCGGCGGGACCTCGATCACGTCGTCGGCCAGTTCCGCGGCATGCGTATCGCCCTCGCACACCACGGCAATGATGGGGCCGCCCCGGGCTTTAATCTCTTCCATGTTGGCCAGCACTTTGTCGTAGACCGGCCCCTGAGGGATGACGAACACGCTGGGCGTGTTTTCGTCGACCAGGGCAATGGGACCGTGCTTCATCTCAGCCGCCGGATATCCTTCGGCGTGGATATAGCTGATCTCTTTGAGCTTCAGCGCGCCTTCCAGTGCGACCGGAAAGTTGTACTGCCGGCCCAGGTAAAGGAAGTTGTTGCACTCGTAATACTTTTGGGCGATGGATTGCACCGCCGCGTGGCAGCGCAACGCCTGCCGAAGCTTATCGGGCAACTGCTGGAGGTGCTCGATCATCCGCTGTCCGGCCGCATAACTCAGATGCCGCAGGCGGCCGAAATACAGCGCGATCATCGCCAAGGTGGCACACTGCGACGTAAACGCCTTGGTGCTGGCCACGCCGATTTCCGGCCCCGCGTGCAGGTAAATGCCGCCATCGGCCTCCTGGGCGATGGTGCTGCCCACCACGTTGCAGATAGCCAGGGTGGGATGGCCCTTTCGCTTGATCTCTCGCAGCGCGGCCAGCGTGTCGGCCGTCTCGCCGCTTTGCGTAATGGCGAACAGCAGTGTGCCGCTTTCCAGCGGTGGGTTGCGGTACCGAAGTTCGCTGGCGTATTCCACATCGACCGGCAACCGTGCGAACTCCTCGATCAGGTACTCGCCCACCAGGCCGGCATGCCACGATGTGCCGCACGCCGTCAGGACGACGCGGTTCACCGATCGCAGTTGCCGCGGCGACAGGTTCAAGCCGCCGAAATGCGCCGTTGCTTCTTCCAGGTCGAGCCGACCGCGGAGCGTATTCTCCAGCGATTCGGGTTGCTCGAAAATCTCCTTGAGCATGTAGTGAGGGTATTCGCCCTTGGAGACGTCTTCGGCCGTGAACGATAGCTCTTCCACCTGGTGAGCCACGCGGAAACCATCGCGGTGCTCCACCTGAAGCTGGTCCGCGGTCACAATCGCCAGTTCGTGGTCGGACAGGTAGACAATCTTGTTCGTATAGCCGGCCAGGGGTGAGGCATCGCTGGCCACGAAGTGCTCACCTTCACCAATACCGACCACCAGAGGACTGCCGCGCCGCGCGGCCAGAATGACATCGGGATACCCTCGAAACAGCACCGCCAGCCCAAATGTCCCCTGCAACTGGCACAGCGCTTCGTTCATGGCCGCTACCAGCAGCGAGTAATCGTGAGCGGCGCGCGGCTTGTCCGGCTGACTGGCGGCCAGAATCTGCTGTTCCAGGCACCCCGCCACCAGATGCGCCACGACTTCCGTATCGGTGGCCGACTGAAACACAACGCCCTCGGCCTCGAGCTGCGACTTCAACGGCCGGAAGTTCTCGATCACCCCGTTGTGGACCAGCGCCAGCAGTTTGGGCCCGCCAATATGCGGATGAGCATTGGCATCGGTGGCCGGGCCGTGTGTGGCCCAACGCGTGTGGCCAATCCCAATGGTGCCCGGCGCGGGCTGCTGCTTTAGCCGTGCAGCCAGGCGGTCGATGCGGCCCGCCGCCTTGACCAGGGTGAGTTGCCCCTCGGGCGTGATGGTTGCCACGCCGGCACTGTCGTACCCGCGATATTCGAGTTTGCGCAACCCGCCAACCAACACGTTCTGGGCCTGACGGCGACCGACATATCCGACGATTCCGCACATGGTTGAGCTTCCCTTCTCGAAATCCGGATTCGGTATGGCCGTCTGCGCTCGCTGTTACGCGCATCGTGTGCGTTAGGCGACCAGTTCATTGGCCGGGATGCCGACCATGACCGTGGCCAGGTTGGCAACGCCCCAGCGTCGCAGTTGCTCGACCGTCGCCGCGGCTTCCGAGCGCGTGGTACGGTCGAACTCGACCAGCATGTACGTGGCATCGACCGCTTGCAGCAGGGGCGCAAGGCCGGACTGCTCGGCGGTGCCCGCATCAATCAAGACATAGCGATAAGCTTCCTTCCACTGGGCGAACAGACGCGACCAGTAAGCCCCGTTCAGCGTAGCGAGCGGACGATCGCACAAACTGCCGCACGGCAGAATATCAATTTGTGCCAGGGCGGTGGGCAGGATGGTTTGCCGCCAAGGGCGCTTACCGGCCACCACGTCGCCCAGGCCAGCACTTCCAGGCCGCCTAAACCGCCGTGAAAGCGAGAACATTTCAAAGTCGGCATCGACCAGCAGCACCCGATCGGGTGCGCCGCGCTCGGCCAAGGCCTTGGCCAGCGCAGTCAGGATCGAGGCGCCATCATCCACGCCCTGGGTTCCCAGCCAGGCCACCACCTGGGGGCGATCGTCCAAGTCGGGAAATAGCCGTTCCCGCAAATGGCGATACGCATCATCCAAGGGGAATAGCGGCGCTCCGCGCAAGCTGGCGTCGGCAGTGGCAAAATGCGGAGGCGACAACGATTCCGCCGCGGCATCAATTCGGTAGCTCACGTCCACCCCGGCGGGTCCGCCGGAAGATTGCCATGCCGCGCCCACGGCCAGCTTCGGCCGATGCGGCGCCGGCGTGGCCCGATGGCCGGCATCGAGCCGCCACGATCCACCTGGGGGTGCCGTTTCCCGTTGCGCCGTCTCCCCAGCGGCCCTGCCGGATGATGCCACATCGTCCGCACCGCCCTCGGGCTGCGCTGCTGGCGCAGCCGCGGCACCAGAAGCAGTTGCCTGCGCCCCTTCGTGGCCGCTGGTCGCCTGCGCCGGATGCGCATGGTCGCCCGGGCCGGGCATGGCGCAAGCGCTATCGGCGGCCGCACCCACGCATTCCACTTCCATGGCCATGTCGGCTTCGCAGCACACCCACCAGTCTGTGCCTGGCGGCCCAATGGAACCGTCGCCCTGGTCGTCGGAACGTGCCGGGCCGGGCGGAGTCGATCGTGACAGGTCCGCATCGCCCGCCTGCAGCGGCGAGGGGATGGCCGGCGAAACCGGACTTTCCAATTCGCCGTAGATGATCAATTGGCACGCCGTATCGCGCAACCGGCAATACCGGTCCCAACGCTCGTCGAACGTGCCCTGACCTCCCTGGTGTGGTTCGGATCGTTCGGTCACAGGCGATTGGTCCTCCATGACCATATTCCCCCCGGGGGGCACGGTTGATCGTCTGGCTGGTAAAGGCAGTGGGGGGCCGTTACTGCGTTCATCCATGCACGCAGCGGCCCGCGCAAACCAACCTACTTCCAAACGGGCTATTCTCGTTTTCAACCCCGGCGGAGTTTCTCGAACAATGTACGGTAATCCTCGCGCTGTACGCGCGGCGGGGCATCGGACGCCGTTTCACCTTCCGGTTCATCGTCGTCCAGCACGATCACCACCTGGTCGCTGTCGTGGCCCGCGTCATCCTCGGCCAATGCCTGCGGGTCATCGCCGTGGCTATCGACCTGCTCTTGCAATTCGTACTGCAGGAAGCCACCGTCCGGTGTGGTTTCGTCGCGATAAGCGGCATCGTTGCCCGTCGGCCCGCTGGCCATAGGCGAATCGGTTACAACCGCGTCGGCCTGTTTGCGGCGCCGGATGGCTTCCGCCAGGGTCAGTTTCTCTTGGGAAAATTCGACCGGGTCTTCGGCAACCTGCTCAACCTGGTTTCCGGCCGATGCGGACGCAATCTCGACGATGTCGGCGCCTGCAATGGGCCCGGCCTCCCGTTCACCCGGTGCTTGCTCTAAGTCTGCCGAAACCGGAATCGATGCGTCGCATTGCGAAGAATCCAGCGGGGCCGCCGGCTGATGATCCGGGCCGGCCAGACGCATCGCTTCCTGGCGCAACCGCTCGCCCAGTTCATTCAGTCCCTCGTACGGGTCGACGACGACTTCAGCCAGTTTTTCGCCGTCGCTATCCGCATGCGGTTCATCCGTGGCTTCGCAGGGTGTGGGCGCTCCGGTGGCCGGGTCGCTGGCATCAAGGTTTTCGCCCATGCAGGGCACCTCGGGTTCACTCCTCGCCGCCTCGTGCGGCCAGTGGTCTGCAACGTCGCAATCGTCAGCACCATGGCCTTGGCAGGGCGTATCGTGCTGCGTCTGGTGCGCCGTTGAACGCACACCTGCGATTTCCGACCCGGCAAACGGTTGAGCATCGCGATAGGTGTCGTGGACGCTCCATTCCTCAGCGTCTTCCCACGATGCCTCGAAAGGATCGATTTCCTGTGGCGGTTCGTTCTGGGCGGCAGGTGAAGCCACCGGCGGTTCCGGGGCATTCTGGTTCGCCGGAATTTCGCCGACTGGCGATGCCCGATCCTCTAACGAGGCAGCACCGCTCGGCGATACGGCATCGTGTGGCGGTACGGCATCGTGTGGCGATACAGGATCGTCTTCCAGC
>CAZEEG010000082.1:7149-25985 GCA_964511065.1 uncultured Pirellulales bacterium
TACGGCATCGTGTGGCGGTACGGCATCGTGTGGCGATACAGGATCGTCTTCCAGCGGTACGCTGGCTTGCCCGCCCCAAGCCGCTGCTTCTAAAGCGGCGTAAGGATCAACGAGCGGCTCTTCCTCATCAAAAGTGTCGAAGGGGTCTTCGTCCTCGAAGTTCAATTCGGCCTCGGTAAACTCGCCAACCCGCCCCGGGTCATCTTCCGCCTGGAGCGTTTCAAACTGCGAGGCCAGCTCCTCGAACCGCGCTTCGGCAAGCCGCACCGGATCGTCGGCATCGGCATCGAACGCCCAAGGGTCGGAGAGTGGCTCCGCTCCGTCCTGATACGCTTCAAAGGCATTTGGCTGTTCGGATTGCGGCTCTCCCTCGCAAGCCTGCTCGAACGATTGGGCCGCTTCCCCCATCTGGCCAACTTCTAATTGGCCGGTATCAACCTGGCTGACTTCATCGTGTGCGCACGCTTCCCCGGGACATTCATTGCCTGCGCCGTCCGCTGCGCCCTCGACCTCAACTTCGCCACGGTTGGCAGCACCCGCGTGCGACGTGGTTTCTTCTTCGCACGCGCTCTGGTCCTGCTGGTGGGATGCCGCTTCGATCTCGCCGGTAACCTCGGCATTTGGCATCGCTTGGCCCGCGGCGGCGGAAGCATCGTCCAGTTCGTCGCTCAGCGCGCCAAACTCAATGATCGACGACACGCCGCCGCCTGCCTGTCCCGCGAGCGGCTCCTGCCAAGGAACGGGCAATTGCTGCAAGTCGGCCCAGGCCTTATCGACCCAGTAAACCGTGACGGGCCGCTGCTCCTGGCTGTATGCCATCAACAAGGCGTGATCGCACAACTGGTTCACCAAGCGGGGGATGCCATCGGTGGCCCGATACACAGCATCCACGGCCGCCGGTTCAAACACTTGTTCCACCCGGCCGCCGGCCACGGCGATTTGGAACCGCACATAGTCAGTGGTTTCCGCCCGATCAAACGGTTCCAAATAGGTGCGGCAGGCCAGTCGCTGGCTGAATGACTCCAATTGCGGCGAGGCCAGTTGTTCCTCGAGTCGCAGGTTCCCGGCAATCACCAGCCGCACGCGCGGCTCGCCACCGTGAACCAGATTGGAGAGCATCCGCAGTTCTTCCAACAGCGGGACGCTCAGTGTGTGGGCCTCGTCGACCAGCAGCACAATCCCGCGGCGGTGCTTCTCGGTGCGCGTGAGTTGATTGACCAGGGCGAGCCGCAGTTCGCCCTCGTCCAGGCCCTGGTAGGGAATCTTGAGCTCAAAGCAGATGGCTTGCAGCAGTTCGCGTCGGGAAGCCCACGCCCCGGCCGATAGCATCACGGCCCCAAACGGCTCGGAGAACTGGTCGGCCAGCACTTCCAGCAGCAGTGTCTTGCCCATCCCCGCCGCGCCGATGCACACGCCGACACCTTCCGCGCGATCGATGCAACGCGATAGCGTCTGCCGCGCAGTGTCGATCGACGAAGCGGGAAAGAACCGCTCCACCACCGGAGTCGCAGCAAACGGGCGTAAGCTCAAACCAAAATAAGATTCGTACATGCTGATCCCTGCGGTGAGTTTGCTGGATCGCGCTTCTTGCGAACGGGTGGCCCGGCGAAGTGGGCTGTTTATCTACTCACATGGCCGTTTCGGTACAAGACGACCGCTGCAAATCCCTCGAATTGGCCGCTATCACCCGACCCGCCTGGGCATCCCACGATGCGTTCCATAAATCGTAGGTGGGGCGACGGGGAGAACGCTGGCAGAGGTGGTATCGTTGAAGGTTGCATCACATGGTCCCCCGGCAAGGTGGCGCCCGCGGTGGAATGCTTGCCAGCCAGGTTGCGCCGCGTGGCGACCGTGAACTTCCGTCCGTTACCCGGCCCACAACCCGGCCAGTCGCTGCATGGTTCCAGCTAGCTGCGCCAGCGGATCGCGGGCGAAGGCGGCACCAAATCCCGGTTCGGCCACGCAGAGCGACGCCACCCACACGATGACGATCACCATCATCACCTCGCAGAAGATCCGCCAGCCGCCCAGCGACTGCCGCAACATGGCTCGCGGCGACCAGCCCAAGCGATGGTTGGACCGCAGCGTGGCCACCAGGGGCACGCCCAGTTCGGCCTGCCAGCGGTCGGGGCTGACATACGTCCGCCAGGCAACTCGCGAAAGCCAGGCGAGGCCCGCCGCCCCGGCGAGCGCGGCAAGCAGCGAGAGCACCGCCGTCTTCCGCCACCGCGTCGGCTCCAGCGTCCGCTCGCCTACCGCGGGCGACCACACCACCAGTGGCGTGGCCCGAGTTTCCCGATGGTCTCGCCAGGCCGCTTGTTCGGCCTGTTCAGCGGCCGTCAGGTCGGCCAGGTAACGCTCCAACCGCGTGCGGTGCAGGTGGAAGGTTTGCGCAGCGTGGCGGTGGTCGGCCAGCATTTTCTGCAACTCGGCCGAAATCGCGTGGACGTCGCCAGCGACGGCTTGTGTTTGCGCATCGACGACGGTTTGTCCAACCGGTGTGGTCAGCGTTTCTTCAGCTTCTTCCAACTTCTCCGCGGTGGCCGCGATTTGCTTTTCGACCGCCAGGACTTCCGGATGCGCCGGCGTGCGCGTTTTCAACAATTCAAAGCGCTGGCGCTGCAGCTCCAGCAGTTGATCCTTCAAGGGGCCCAATTCGAGCACGGCCTCTTCGGCCGATGCCAGCACCACCGCGTAAGGGTGAGGCTCCGTGTAAGGGTGAGGCTCTGTGGCCGACTGCTGGGTGGTGTCCGGGCGCTGCCGCACCATGTTCCGGGGAAACACCTGTTCCAGGAAGCGCTCGACTTCGGCTTCGCACTGGCTGACCACGCGGCGGGCATGCTCGGCTTTTTCGCGAGCCCGCGTGTACCGGACCAGCAGGTCGTGATCGACGCGGTCCCGAAAACGATCCGCGTATTCGTTCGCCAAGTGGTTCACCACGGCGGCGGCGAGCGCCGGGTCGCGATCGTGGTAGCGAAGCCGGACTTGCAGATTACCGTTGGTATCGCGGCGGACCAAAACGTGCAGACGCTTCAGGACGTCCGACAGCGCCTGTTCGCGCGAAATCTCCTGTGCCGACGCCACCGCAAAGTAACCCGCCTTGGATAAGGCCTTGTTCAAGCTGCGGTCGTCGGTGATCTCGCGGGTGATTTGGGCAGGCGATACGGTTTCGCTCATCCGCCACGATGCGGCCCGCGTGCGAATTTTCAGCACGGTAAGGAACTCGTGCTCCGCGGCCCAACCGCCAAACAGCACAATGGCCACCAGGAAGATGGTCAGTCCCGATAGTCCAAACAGGTACCACGTCCCGGCTTGGGAATCGTGACCTCGGCGGAACAGCGAGTTTGCCAGTCGTCGCAACATGCTGCGCGTGGCCGCAAAGCGGCGGGTTGGACCAGCGGAGTTTGCTCCGCCTGCGGAACGTGATGGCCGGCCCGGGGGCATTGTCCAGCAAAGCCACTGGGACGGCATCGATAGTCATTCGTCCATACCGGCAGTGCGACTTGAATCGTTCTGGTAAGTTGTGCCGGAAATGCCAACTGAACCGGTGCGGAGGCAGACACGCCCCCCGGGGGCTAGCTCTGCTGGCAGGATCAGCCGGCCACGTGCAGGCGTTACCGCATGGGGTGCGGGAAGAATGATTGCCGCCGGCACAAGGTAGCGGGCTTAGCGTCGTTTTGCCAGTTGTCGCAGCTTGCGCAGCCCTGGTGAGGGACGCGCAGCGCGACGGCCATTCGAGGCACACAACCCATGCGCTTTGCGCGGAGAAATTCTTTGCGTCGCGGCGCCGTTGCGCGAAGTTTCTGTGAATGCAAGCCCTTGGGCATCAGAAACACAGTACCCATTGATGGGCCGATACTTGCGGGCATTCCCTGCCGTTGTTGGTTTTGTTGGTTCGGACCGGGCAAACAGGTTTTCCACCTGGCAGCGTGCGAAGGCGCCGCAAGCGGTTCGTCCCAAGGCCAACAGAGCCAAGGGATTAGTTTCAAAGCGCGGCTCGAGCGGCGTGTTCGTTTGCGGCTTGAGGGGCTTCGGCTTTGACAGCACTGCTAGCACGCATACAATCGGGGCCTCTTGGGTGACGCAAGTCACTGGGTGACAGTTCCATCGCCGCGGCCAGAGATGGCCAGCCGGCGCCGCTGAGTCTCTGGGTACCTCCAGTTGGTGCGCATGAGACGGCGCAGCACGATGAAGTGCTGCGTCCGTCAGCGGTCGTAGTATGCGCTGGGGACTACAGGAAGTGACGACGGGCGATACGGAGATCGTGTCGGCTCTGCGAGCCGCAATCGAACAGCGGATCGGAAGGAAACGGTTCGATCTGTGGTTCGGCTCCAACACCCTGCTGTTGCCACAGGGTGCATCGCTGGCCGTCGTCGCCCCCAGCCAATTTTTCCTGGACTGGCTGCGGAAGAACTTCAAAGACGACATCGAGGCAGCCAGCCAGCAGGTGCTGGGGCGGATCGTTCCGCTTGAGTTTGCCTTGGCCGCCGACGAAGCCCCTTCAGGCATTCCCATGGTGCCGCCGCAGTGCGACGAAGGTTGCCACACCGGCGACACCGATGGCGTCGCGGGGGCGCCGACCGCCCAGGCGAACACCGCAAGCCGCACCGGCACCGATTCGCGGCCGCCCTCCAACCGGCAGAGTGGTACGCGCCCTCGGTCCGGGGAACCGACGGCAACCCACGACGCAGCCGACATGAATGCGGGCGAGTCGCATTGCAGCTCACCATCCCCATCAGGAACTCGCCCAGTGGCCCGGCCGCCGCGGTGGAAGGCGTCGCTCGACAACTTTATTGTCGGTCCTTCCAACCAATTGGCCTTTACCTCGGCCCAGTTGGCTTTATCGACGCCTGGCCAGTACAACCCGCTGTTCCTCTGGGGAGAGCCGGGGGTCGGCAAGACCCATCTGCTGGAAGGCATCGTGGAGCGTTTCCGGACGCAGCGTCGCGCGGGCGCGGTCCATCTCACCGCTGAAGGCTTCACGACGGATTTCCTCAGCGCCCTGCACGGCGGAGGATTGCCCAACTTCCGGCACAAGCACCGCGGGCTCGACTTGCTGGCGATCGACGACGTGCAGTTCTTCATCGGCAAGCGGCACACCATCGCCGAGCTGCTGCATACCGTCGATCATGCCATGCGCAGCGGCAAACAGGTCATCCTCACCGCCGACCGCAACCTTGCCTCACTGGAAGGGTTCGGGCCGGAATTGGCCTCGCGGCTTCAGGCCGGTCTGTCGTGCGAGATCCAACCGCCCGAGTTGGAGGTGCGGCAGGGAATCGTGGCCGCCTATGCCGCGCAGCTTCAACTCCAACTGCCGGAAGATATCTGCGGCTATGTGGCCCAGCAGTGCCCCGACAACGCCCGGCAACTGCAAGGTGCCGTCAAACTGCTCAAGGTGGGCAGCCAGGCTCGAGGGGCGGCGGTCACACTGGAACTGGCTGAAGAACTCCTGGGCGATCTGCAGCGCAGCGGGCCCGGCGTGCGTCTGCAGGACATCGAGCATGCCGTGTGCGACGTGCTGGGTATCGATACCGCCACGCTCCAAGCGCCGGGCCGCAAGAAGGATGCCACCCATCCGCGGATGCTCGCCATGTGGCTTGCCCGCAAGCACACCCGGTCCGCACTAAGCGAGATTGGCCGATACTTCGGCAAGCGAAGCCACAGCACGGTGGTCTCGGCGCAACGGCGGATCGAGCGTTCTGTTTCGCAAGGCGAATCGTTCCAACTGGGCGACCGGTGCTGGCGGATGGAAGAAGCCATTCGGCTGGTCGAAGCCCGACTTCGCCGCGCGTAACGTCATCCCCAAGTCGGCACGGGCGAACACGCGCGCCGCGCAGGCTATTTGGGGCGGTCGTTCGAGAGCGTGCGGCGTTGCCCAATGCAAACACCGGGGGGCGGGGCACGCCGGGATCGAGGGGGAGGTTACTGCCCAAACCAGTTGCGCGGGTTCCAGGGAGAATGGACCCAGCGGCCCGGTTGGGTTCGGCGCACTTCGCTATATGGCTGCTGGTAGTCGATCGGGCGGCCGCCCACCACCGGCGGCCCGTCTTCTACGCTAGGGTAGGGGTCAAACTGGTTGGACACGTGCTGCTGGTACTCGGCAGACCCCGGATGCAACAAGCCCGGCCCTCCCTGGCACCCGGTAACGGTCAAGCAGGCCGCCACCAACCAGGTTTGAATCCGTTCCATGCGTATGCTCCTGAGAAGAGGCGACGGATTATAGGGAGCCGGGCGTTTCAAATGAAGGGACGTCGCCCGATTTTCCGCCTGCTACCGCCGGCACCTCGCCGTCATTGACAGCATCGACTGCCCAGCCAGCGGTCCTCCATCCGCGCTGACCGAAAGTGCCTTCGCACGTTTACAAAAAGTGAAACGGCTGCCGCAGTCGCAGCAGCCGCGAGGGTCGTACGTTCAAGATTGACCCAATCAACCCAATTGGGAGGACGTATGTGCCACGGGAACTGGATGTACCGAGAACTGGATTTTGAATCCAGCGCGCGTGCATGCCGCGCGTTCTGCCCCCCCTTGCGAAGCGGACACCCATGCCAGCTTGCGATGGGCGCGGCAACCGCCTCCCCGGGGGTGCGTGAGCATCGCCCGGGCCTGCGAGCGCTACTGCCGGGAGAACTCCAAAGCAGGCAGGGCCGCCATCCGCACGTCGCGAACGTGTTTATGGCAGTTGACGCATTTCATGGTCATATCCATATAGGCCAGGGCCGCTGCGTCGATATTCTTCTCCTTGGCGGCCTTGGTCAGCGCGTTGGCCGACCGGCGAAACTCGATGCTCTGCTGGGCGTATTCGGCGGTCATCAGAGCCTTGAAGCCCGCTTCCTGGCTCAACAGGCTAAGTGCCTGCGATTCTTTGGCGAGGGTGTCGAAGTCGGCCAGGGCCAGCGCTTCAAGCACGCGCTCCGCGTGGCGCATCTTCTGCACCATGATGTCGGCAACATCGTTGGGCCGGGGCTGTGCGGGGGATGCCGGATCGGCTTGGCCGCGCGATTGGGCCGACGCCACAAACCAGGCGAAGCCTACGGCCAAACACATCACGCCAAGCCAGTGGCTCCGTTTCATGCTGCACACTACCTTTCTGGGAAGCTTTCAGGGCTTTCGCTGGAAGATGTAAGCGGGCACAACCCGCGTGCTACCGTTGTTGCCTGGCTCCAACGGTGTGAGGGGGCACCGTGGGCGATCGACGTATCGCATTCGCGGGTGGGTGGAACCGGCCCCGCCTTGGCCAGCGGCGCGCCGGAGACAAACATTCCGGCCACGAGAAATACAACTCATCCGGTACCGCCGGCCGGGTCACCGCAAGGATACCTCAGCGGCGGTCGTCCTGCTCGGCCTCGTGAAAAGCATTGACCAGCGCCGCCGTCAGGTCCAGCGAGGTGATCATGCCCCGCGGCCGGCCCGTTTTATCCAGCACCGGCAGGCGATGAATATGGCTGCCACACATGATCTGGGCGGCCGCAATCACCGGCGTTTCCGGTTGTACCGATTGCACCGCCGTGGTCATGTGCTTGGACACCAGGTCTTCGGCCGTTTCGGCAATCTCCAGCGGGACCGGCCGAGCGTCTTCCCTCCGTTCCGACCGGGCATATGCCGAGGCGGGCATGGCGTCGCGGTCGTCGGCCTCGCGCCGCACAAAATCGGCCGCGCTCAACATGCCCACACAGCGCCCATGCTCATCCACCACGGGCGCTCCGCTGATGCCGTGTTTGCGCAGCACCAGGGAGGCCTCGTGCATGGTGTGGTTCACCGAGATCGGGACCACGGCGCTATGCATGCAGTCGGCTACCGTGAGTTGCTGCAATCGTTCGTAGATATGCTCCATGATGCGCCTCAAAGGCGTTGATGTAGGACAGGGCGGAACCGCACGCGCCGACGCCGTGCTGGCATCCCAACCGCCGGCCATGCCTGCTCCTTAGGTGGTCGTCGGTTCCGACGTGTCGGCCGGCTCCTCCTGCCGGGCCTTGTGCGGCTCCTTGAACGTGAGCACAGGGCAGTTGGCCCAGCGCACCACGTGTTCGGCCACGCTGCCCATCAGCAACCGCTTCAAGCCCGTCCGGCCGTGCGTGCCCATCACGATCATGTCGACGCCCTCTTCATCGGCCAGATCGCAAATGGCGTGGGCGGGGCTGCCGACGACCAGCCGATGCTCATAAGGGACGTTCGGATCAGTGGGCCGGACCTTCTGCAGCATCTCCTCCAAGGCCCTTGTGTCCGGTTCCGGCACGCCGTAGTACATCTCGCCGCCCGCGTAAGCCAGCGGCGGTTCCTCGACATGCACAATCAGCATGGTCGCGCCCATCTCGCGCGCCAACGCAGTCGCAAGCGTCAGCCCGGCATCGCTGCTCTCAGAAAAATCGGTGGGGAACAGAATCTTCTTCGTGGCGTTCATGGGGAGTCCTCCACTTCAAAAAAGGGGGGTAGCCGACGCGTGCTGTTCATCGCGGCCGTCGGCACCGCAGCGGCGACTGTCTGTGCCCTCGCATGCACGACCTTTAAACCGACAGCCTATCCAGACAAAAATGGGTGTGATCCGGTCGCGAACAACCCGATTGAATATGACGCATGGCCAATATACAGCCATCCAGCGGCATCGCACCGCGAATCTTCCGTTCTCCCATAGAATCGGCGTAGTATCGGCGGCTTGATCTAAAAATCATGCGAGCATTCGCTGTGCAGAAATTCATCAAGTACGTGCGGCCCCACCTCCAGGCCCTTTGTTCATTTCCGGTGCGTGCAAGGGATGTGCCGGGGGCCCGAACCGGGACCAGCCTCCTGCACTGGCGTCGGACGAATCAAGCCATCTACATTCTATACGTCGATCATGCCGCTGGGGTGCGGAAGCTACGCCGATTATTCCACCGTGCCGCCCGACACGCCCGTCTTCACTTCTCGATGCAGCAGCTTGCCGCGTTCGTCGTAGAACTCCAAGGCCAGTTGTGCTGGCGTTTCCCCTTCGGCCGGCGTGCATTTCACCAGCAGAAACCCTCCCGAGGGCGGGTCCTGTAGATACGGCTGTAGAATGGTCCCTTCCGGGTCCGTCGACTTGGGATCGCCCGCCTTGCGGCCCGGGCGGCTATTGGCATCCACCAGGGCCCCGCACGAGAACTCCTCCACGCCGCTGGGATGAACCGAATGGTATTGCCAGTGGCGGTCGCCGCACAGCATGTAGAAATGCGTCTCCAGCACGCCGCTTTCCTTCAACCATGCAAAGAACGCATCTCGCTCGTGCTGAAAGCCGTTCACGTTGGTGTGGTTGTCGGTCTTGCGCAAGTCGTCGGGACCGACCATCGGCGTGGGTGAAATCAGCAACTTGAAGGTCGCATCGCTTTCGGCCAGTGTCCGCTTCAGCCATTCCCTTTGTTCCGCGCCCCAGATGGATTTGTCCGGCCCATCCGCCATGGCGTTCGGGCTGCGGTGCAAACGATTCTCCGTCAACCAAATCTGGAGGTCTTTACTGACCCGAAAGGTGCGATATGTCTTGGGATCGGCTTCGCCTGCCGGGGCATACGGTAACTGCTCGAGCATGATCCGCTTGCCCAGCTCAGGCGAAGGCGCGTCGTCGCCCGAGTTGTCGCCGTCGTCATAACGGTAATCGTGGTCGTCGATCTCCCAATAGGTGGGAACCTTGGCAAACAGCGCCCGGTAACGCGGCTGCACAAACTGCTCATGCCACTTCTGACGCATCTCGCTCGCCGTTTGAGCCCGGGGTTCCTTGGGCGTGTCGTAATACACGTTGTCGCCGGTACCAACGAAGAAGTCCGGCCGCATGGCAAGAATGGTTTCCAGGGCCGGATATCCTTGATCCTTGTCGGGGCCGCTATACGGCGGCGGCAGTTCCGTATTGTTCTGAACGATATGCAATTTGCGGTCAATGCGGCGATCACCATGAAACTTCGCATAGTTCATGCCCGTCACCACTACAAACCGCACTGCGGCTGCCTGCGAGGCGCCGGGCAAGGTGCGAAAGGTCGCAGTGGGACCATCCCGAAGCGAATCCTGGTCCCGGCCGATCCGTGCCTGGCAAACATAGCGCGTGCCCGGGGTTAACCCCGTGAACTGCACCCGGGCGATAAAATCGCGATCTTCCGTGGCCTCGGCCAGCAGCGTTTGCTGCCGATCGTTTGGCCGCTGGTCGCCGGCGTTGGCACCGGCGGCTTGTCCCTGGTCGCTTGGCTTCTCGGGCTGAAGCGTGAATGCGACCACACCTTCGGCTCCCGGCACGTCGCCATCGACCGGCCGATCGGTTTGCGTCAGCCGCACTTGAACGAGGGCGCGGTCCGAGGAAACCTCGCCCACCATGATGCCCTGGGCTGCGTGCAACGTGGGCCCGGTTTCGCCGGTCTGGTTGCCGGTCGAAACCGCGTCTGCTTGTGCTGCGGCCGCTCTTTCTCCGGCAGGACTGGCCTCAGCGGCCGTGGTAGCCGGGTTGCCGGTAGCCTCTGAGGGTTGCTTCCCACAACCGGGCGCCATCAGAAACGCGGCAACAAGACAGGCGGCAAAGGGAGATTTCATCATGAGCAAGACCCTTATGATGTGCGATGCCGGGAGCTACCAGGACTCCTCTTGCCGACTGATCTTATTGATGGTTGCGCCGCCAGTCTTCCGTTTCTGGCGGCATTGGCCGCATTGCGGTGGGCCGGCACGGAAGCGAGCGGCCCCCTAGCTGCGCAATTGTCAATAACACTGCCGGCTTGCAGTCTCTAAAATTTCACTTCAACCACCTCGCGCTGCTCAACCTTTGGCCGCAGGCCTTTGAAGGACTGCTGCTTGCCGCGATCGGGATCGCTCACGTGGACCGTGTACGTACCCTCGGCGGAGAACACGCGGGGCATGTATTCCTGCCCCCGAATCCGTAGCGTGTAAAGCACCTCGTCGTCCTGGCCGGCTTCGCCCTCGCGCACCACCTGCACGACCGGGTGGTTCAAGCCGTGCACGCGCAGCTTGGGCAGATGGGCCACACCTTTGCGGCCATCATTCTCCGTGTAGTGGATGGTGCGCGGCCAGCCGGGGAATTGATCCTCGGGCTTGAGGTTGTTGGCATCGATCTCCAGGCGATAACACTCCATGGTGATCGCACCTTTCAGCTTGTTGAGCCTCACAATTCCAAAGCCGCTGGCCTTGTCGTGCAAGGTATGGATGCGGCCGGGACGATTCTTCTCGGCCGGATTGCCCACGGCATACACACTGACGCGGTTGCCCAAGCCTTCGAAATAATCGCCCGTGTTGGGCAACCCCGGTTCAGGCCGATTCCGCACGGGACGGCCCTCGGTATCAGGACGCCACGAACGAGGGTAACCGGCCGCAATACTGGGAACGCAGAACGAGAATCCGGCATCGCGAAACTCGTCGATGCCGTGATGCACAATCGAAGCCAGGTGCTGGTCGCCCGCGTAATGGAATGCCAACCCACGCCGCATGACATCCAGGGCCACGTTGCGTCCGGATTGCGGCCAGCCGTTGCTGTCCAGGTCGGCAACCAGGTATTCCTGCTCTCTGCCGTGGTAATTGGCCAGGTTGCAGAAGATGGTTTGCGAAACCACCATCTTGAGGTCGGCGCCCTTCCAATCAGCCGTCCAATGCCGGAGGAACTTCAGTTGCCGGTCCCCCAGCAACTCCAAGCCGGGTTGATCGATCGACTTGGGATCGAAGTTCGGATCCTTCACGTGGTCCGGACGGCCTTCCCAGTAGTTCACCTTTCCGGCAGGTCCCGATTTGAACTTGCGATCTTCGACGACCGCAATACTGATCCGGCCGTACAGCATATCACCGTAATACACGGTGATGCCGCGTTGGATCGGTGTGGGGTCGTAGGGATCGGGATGGTGCGAAGTCTGCGTGCGCTGGATCATATTGACCCACTCGGCCGGCATGGCATAACCGCCGCGGTCGTGCCCTTCAATCCCGCCGCAGTCGCGGCCGCCTTCTCCCCAGATATTGCCTTGATACACATCGTGATCGTCGGGCAGCACCAGCGAGGGCCGGTCGCGCATCAAGTCACGGAACGCCCAACCCCAGAGGTAAATCTTTCGCAGGTAATTGAGCGTGGCCAGGTCAACCGGTTCGCGGAAGATGCCATATCCGCCGACGTTTTCATAAATCTGGTCACCGGAGAAAAACAATAAATCCGGATTCATGGCGGCTACGTTCGTAGCCACCAATACATTGGGAAAGCCCGAATCGGTATTGCCGGTAAAGCCAGCGACCACAATTTCTTCTTGATCGACCGGGTCCTTGCGCACCGTGCCAGTGAAGTGGTCCTCGGTACTGCGTCCGTCGCGGCCAACCATGCGGTAGACCAGGCGATAGGGCACATCGCGGCGGTCGTTCCAGTTCTCCACACGGAAGGTCGCCGTGCGAGCAAGCGGATGAATCGGCGCTTCACCCACCGTTTGCCAGTTGCCGCCATCACGCTCTTGAATCTGCAGAACGACGGTCTGGTTGTCGCGCTGCCCCAACGGAGGCATCTGGGCTGTCATCTTCATGACTCCGCGGCTAAGCGTGTGCATGGCATACAAGATCGGGCCGAAGCGGAGCGAATCGTCTGCGATCACTTTGTCGCCCGACACCTTCCAATCGGCAAACCAGAATCGCGCCAGCGGGCCTTCCCCTTGTACGTTGGGCCGGCGGTTATCACCAAAGTTGTTCACCAGGGCCAGATTGCCCACGAGCCGATCGGCTTGCACCTCCTGCTCGATGCCGTCCAGTTGCCGACCATCGGCGGCATGCAGCGATAATTGGAGCGTGTAGACTTCATCGCCTTTTGGCGTAGCGACCAACCGAAGTTCAACGCCATCCAGCGGCGGTTGCATGACTTCCCCAGGCGCTTTCGGCGGATCGCCGATGAACAACTGGCCGGTGGTTGTGACACCTGCGGGCAGGCCGCTGCCAAACAGCAGACTGCTTTGCGGGTTGCCGGTGTCGGGGTCGAGAATGCCCAGCATGAAACCGGCCGTGCCGGGCTTGGTCCTGCCGGTGAGATCGCCCAATCGTACCGACATGGTGAAGCCGCCGCGCCGTTCACCCAACCGCCGCGTGAGCAGGTGGACATTGCGGTTTACCCCACCGCGCATACATTCCAGGCGGCCATCCTTCAGGCGGAAATCCTCCATCGGGTTTGCCCAGTACTCCGGCCCGATCCACACCCGGTCGTTGGCTTGATCCCAATTGCTGGCGAACGTAGCGGCCTCGGCCGCAAGCGCGGCCCCAACCATCCACCAGGCAACCAATACCACCAGGGACCGCAAAACACACTCAACGGCGCGACGCATAAGACTCGTTCAGCAAAAGAGAAATCAAACGGGTTTCATTGCAGCCAGGCAATGGCAAGTACAACATCGTGTGACGATCCAAGCGGGCTGCATTATGGGGGGCGCGGTAACCGTCCGCAGCCATCAGCAATGCGTGGCAGAGCGCCCCCCCGGGGCGCACATTAAGGAAGTGGCCGCAGCCCCGTCACCATTGGCAGATTCATGCAAGGACAAGATACCGCTACCATGCGCGTGATCCCACCCCTGGCGGCGAAAGTTGCCTGGCCACGGACGTCAAGTGGACTGGGGCGCCGCCCGCGCAGCACTCGGAACGCAAGGGGCGTGATTGACAGACTTTTGAGTGCTCCCGATGCTTTGAGCAGCGCCGCTTTTCTATCCTAGCTCGAATCCTTGAGGACCGCCGACCATGCAGACATATAAGGTTGCCATCTATCCAGGTGACGGCATCGGCTCAGAAGTCATGGACCAGGCGTTGCGCCTGCTGGAGCGGGTCGAGGCGGCGAGCGGCTTTCGCACCGAGCAACTGCACTTGGACTGGGGCATCCGCCGCTGGGAGCGGATCGGCGAGTTAGCTCCGCCCGACATGCTCGACATCCTGCGACATCAAGATGCCATCCTGGTGGGGGCCGTGGGCTGGCCGGCCAAGGTGCCCGATCATCTGACCTTGGCGCCGCTGGTCACCATTCGCCAGCGTTTCGAGCAGTACGCGTGCATCCGGCCTACGCGGCTGCTTCCCGGCGTGCGCAGCGTACTGGCCGACAAGGGCCCCGAGCACATCGACTTTGTCGTGCTGCGCGAGAACTCCGAGGGCGAATACGTCGATTCCGGCAGCCGATTTCAGGTGGGCGAGCTAACCGAGGTTGCCTTGCAGACGTCCATCCATACCCGGCGGGGTGTCGACCGGATTCTGCGGTTCGGCTTCGAAATGGCGCGCAAGCGGCGGCGGCAACTCACCATGGTCACCAAGTCCAACGCCCTGAAGTATGGCTATGTACTCTGGGATGAATGCCTGGAACGGATTGCCGAGGAATACCCAGATGTTCAAGCGAATAAGATGCACGCCGACGCGGCCGCCATGAACATGGTTCGCTGGCCGGAACGGTTCGACGTCATCGTTGCGTCCAACCTGTTTGGCGACCTGCTTACCGACCTGGCAGGCATCATCGGCGGCGGGTTGGGACTGGCTCCCAGTACCAACACCAATCCCGAGCGACGGTATCCCTCCATGTTTGAGCCGGTCCACGGTTCGGCACCCGACATTGCCGGCCAAGGGATCGCCAATCCGACCGCCATGTTTCTGAGTACCGCGCTGATGCTCGACTGGCTGGGCGAAGGGGACGCCGCGGCCCGCATCAACCGCGCCGTCGAGCAGGCGCTGGCCGATGGCTGCCGCACGCCCGACTTGGGCGGCGACCTCGGCACCTCAGCCATGGCCGATGCCGTGCTCGCGCGGCTGGAGTAATGGACGCGACCATTTCACGGCCATCCGCGGCGCACCGTGCCACCTTGCACCGTGCCATCATTCAGCGGTTGCATCGCGAACCCGGCCTTGCCAGAACCGACGCGCCGATTGCAATTCCAGCCGAATGGCCGCGGCGTCTTCGCCTTGGCCCGCGGCCTTCTCCAATGCTGCCAGCCGGCCATCAACCCAATCGAGGAAGAACTGCGCCGCCTTGCGGCTGATCCGCGGCTTGCCGCCAATTTCCACGTAATACGGTGCCGTGGAGCCAAAGCGGTACGTGGACTGGTTCTCGGCCACCGCCCGAATCAAGAACCAGCCGCTTTCTTCGAATGTGATGGGCGGAAGGCGGCCGTTGTCGCGCACCAGATCTGTGAGGCGGACCACGTGCGCCACGCGGCCATTCTGCACGATCTCCAAGTAATGAATGGGTTCGCGCGTCGTCAGGTTGAGCGCGGCTTGCAGTTGCAGCGGCTGGCCTTCGTCGGCCGTGAATACGTGGCCAGGGTACGCGCCCTGGACCACCGGCCGCAGCAGCGGGCCGTTGGTCACCATCACGCGGCCGGCACGGAAGCCCTCCCACCAGGCCTCCCAACTCAACGGGCCGTCGAGATGGACATACATCCGGTTATAACCCACTGGGTTTTCACTGACCCCGGACCCACTGCCGGCCGAAGGCGGGATGCGAAAGCCGGCTTCCAGCATCTGGTAGTAAATCCGTTGGGCCCACTCGCCGGGGGCCAGGGGCCCGGGCCGCTCCTCCTTGCCGCGCAGAAATCGGGTAACGTCCCCCATTTCCGTCTTGTTGCGCTGGAGATCGCCGTGGGCAAGCTGGAAGGAATCCATGGTTCCTTGAGCCAGCAGCACCGGAAGGTCGGGCGAAAACGGATTCTCCACATCGACCCAGCCGCCTTGGCGACGGACCGCGGCAGCCAACTCCGCCAGCGTGGGCCGCGCTGCATCAACAGACGGCATGGCAGGCAGAATCTCATCGGCCGCGTCGTCGCCTGCGGTGTCGCCTGCGTCGCCGCTGGTATCTGGCTGCTGCTGGCCGGACGTTCGCCGCCGCAGCGTGGCCGAGGCCGGGCCGGCTTTCACGATCGCGGGTTGCTCGACATGGAAGAACAGCAGCGTGCCCGGCGCGCGCTCATCGCGCCCCGCCAGCAGTTCACAATAGCGGTCGTTCTCGAGCCGCAGCACCGGTGAGTCGGGCAGGGCACGCCGATTCCAAAGACTCTGTTTGTTGGTCCAAGTCACGTTGGCGGCAATATGCAGGTCTTCCGCCTCCATCAGTGCCGGCAATTCTTCCACCGGCCGCTGAAGGTGCAGGTCGCCCGACCACCAGCCTTCCTGTTTCAGGTCCACAATGCGCTTCAGATCGACCGTCTTGGTATCGTCTGAAAATCGCTGGAGGGTGAAATGCCCTGTGCGCAAGACATACTCCGGGCCGCGTTCGATCTCGAACTGGTAGCTTCCCACCGGCAGTTGGAACGTAACCTGCCCCGTGGTGGCGAAGTGATCGCCCAAGCTGGGAAACTTCCCCAGGCGGCGCGGCCGGCCGCGGTTGTCGCGCAGATGGACGCGACAAGGTACGGCCTGGCCCGTTTCAGAATCGACCACGGTCAGTTCGAGCTTTTCGTTGGCTGCCGGCGCAAGCGATGGATCGCTCAATACCAGCAGCACGGCCAGGGCAAGCAGCCCGCCGCGCCGCGGCAACCTCAGCCCGGTTGAAACAGTTGAAACGATTGTGCCGGCCGTGCGCATGCGTCATCCTGCTGGTCGCAAAGGGAATCGCTGCCATTGGCAAGGAAAGATTCCTCCCCACAACCGAAAGATAGCTTTCCATGCCGCAGGAGGGACCGGGCCGGCGACAAGTTACGGCCCCCTATGGCGCGCCCCTGGGAAGTGCGCCCCCCCCAATGAACGTGGCAAAGCGGCTTGATCGTCGCGCCCTACGAGAAAGGAGTTGGTACGATGCCCCGATTGATCGAACATCCCACCATCATTCAGGCCGCCGGGACCAAGCCCAAGCAGATTGAAGAGTACGTTGGCCGGGTGAATAGCGGCCACGACCATGTCAGCGTGGCCAGAATGGTTTCGCCCGAGGGCTGGGAGGAGCCCGGGCAGCGGCCCGAGTTCGAAGAAATTACCGTGGTGCTGCGGGGGATGCTCCGCGTGGAATCGGAAGCTGGGTTGCTGGATGTGGCAGCGGGGCAAGCCGTGCTCACGTCGCCGGGCGAATGGGTTCGCTACAGCACGCCCGAGCCCGGGGGCGCAGAGTATATTGCCATCTGTATCCCAGCTTTCTCACCGGATACGGTCCACCGCGACGCGTAACTTGCAGCGCGACGGCTGCCGCAGCACAGGAACGCAGAGAAGCTTAAAAAGACAAGCCCAAGAGGAGAAATCACTTGGAATCGGCTGCTGCCGCGGCTCGCTCGGCCGCCTGCCGCATTTTGTCCCGCGAACGGCTCAGTAGCGGGCCGACGCTATTTTCCGGGATATTCATCTCGGCGCTGATTTCGCGGTAACTCTTGGATTCCAGATGATAGAGCCGAACGGCTTTCTGCTCCTGGTCGTTCAGCTCGCCCATGAGCCGCTCGACCTCTTCGCGATCGGCCATCCGTTCAATGACTTCAGGCTGCTGGGCGCTATCGTGGGCGGCGGCCTTGGCCGCGCCGGAGGCGGCTTCCTGCTGCGCGCGGCGGCGCATCAATTCGCGCACGACAACCCGCCGCGCAATCACGGCTAAATAGGTGGCCAGACTGGCTTGGCGGCGGAAATGCCGCAGAACGGCGAAATCATCCTTAATGATTTCCAACAACACCAGGCCGCAAAGATCCTCGCGATCCTCGGGCGAGATGCGCAGCGATCGGCTCCGAGCCGAGTGGTTCACAACATGAACCACCAAACCAAGGTAGCGGTCGACGAAATCCTCCCACGCCCGCGGCTTGCGCGCGATACACCGCTCCAGAAGATCCCGATCAATATCTGACAGCGCCACGGAGTTGTCTCCCTATTACCGGTCGGAACCAGGGATGATTCCATACAGCGATCGGAGCCACGGAACTGGCCCGATTTCCCCGGTAGGCGGTTCGACATTCCCCTCGATTTCCTCCCATTCTAAGAAGGAACCATAGCTAAGGCAATATTTTAGCGTATGCCGCCCAGGGAGCCCTGCCACTGGGGGCCGCTCGTGCCGCGCGGCCGATCACTCTGGAAACGGCACGTTTGAACCGCTAAAACAGGAAAGATCCGTTCCCGCCGTGCGAAGCACATAGAGGTAACTTCCGCTGACGGGACACCCCTGGGACGGCGTGCGCCGGCGATGGCACCCAGGCGCCATCGCCTCGGCTGCCGACCTCCCATCCACCTACGATTTGGGCGCAATTCATGTCAATGGACTCCAGCACGCAGACGGCCGCCAAAACCACGGACGCGACCGATGGGGCAGGCAAGAAGAAGACCGCCCAGGAGCGGGTCTTCCTGGTGTCTTATCCGAAGGTCATCTTCCTTTACCCGTCGTTCCTGATGGCGGTGTTCTCAGGGATTTACCTGAGTTTCATCATGGGCGATCAACCCGACCCGGCCAACTCCCGCGAGACGGCCGTGACGCTGACCTTCTTGATCGTGCTGGGCGTGAACCTCGTGGTGCTGGGGTTCGACTTCCCCCGCACAACGTCGCTGACATTATTCTTTGTCGCCGCGACGCTCGTACTAGGGCTGGTTCTGCTGTTCACCTTCCAACCTCAGGTGCTGGGTTCCCTGCGCAGCGTGCTGGAGGCGCTGCGGCCCGTGGCTAATCCCACTTTTTACTTCTTCTTTGCCGGGATGCTGGGACTGATCTACATTGGGGTGCTGATCTCGGTGAATTTCGACTATTGGGAGGTGCGGCCCAACGAACTGCTGCACCACCACGGGGTATTAAGCAACCTGGAACGGTTCTCGGCCCCTAACCTGCGGATCGAGAAGGAAATCACCGACGTCTTTGAGTATCTGCTGCTCCGCTCGGGCCGGCTGATTCTCACGCCCCGCGAAGCCCCGCGGCCGATCGTGCTGGAAAACGTGCTGTTCATCAGCAAGAAGGAAAAGGCGATCAC